>JAKLEF010000018.1 GCA_022703195.1 Candidatus Fermentibacterota bacterium
CCTCTACGGGATGCCCAGCGACATTCGATCGAACCCAGTTCCCGGATGCCATCGGTCTTCGTCCCTATTCATTGCTCAGGCAGGACGTCCCGATCACGCGCACCAGACGGTTCGAGAGATCGACCCATTGTCCGAGCGACAACTCCTCGGCCCGGGCGCTTGGCTTGAGCCCCATCGCGCCAAAGACCTCCTCCGACCGATCCTTTTCGAGCTGGAGAAGGGCGAGAAGGGCAACGCCGCCCTGGGCCTGCACATCGTGGCCGAGGGTGATTCGCTGGACCTGGCCGATCCCCTGGCCGGGAGGTGGATGCGATACTGGCCCTACCCATACGGCAAGGCCTCGAGCGGCGTGCCGTTCATCGAGAGGCTGGAAGCGGGCCGCGAGGCGCTCGTGGTCGGCGAGAGGGACCGGCGCGAACGCATGCGGCTGCTCTACGTGGGCTGGACGAGGGCGCGCGACAGGCTGGTGCTAGCGTCGCGGAAGGGCGCGCTGGCGAAGGGGGCGCTCGAACTCCTGAAGGCGCCGGGTTCCGACGGCGTGACTCAGCCGGATGCCGACGAAGTCATCTGGGCCGGAGTGCCCGTGCGGCTGAAGCGCAGGGAGGCGATGCCGGCGGAGAGGGAGGCGGGGCAGCCCGGGCCCGAGGCCATGCTGCCCGTGGGAACCCCCAGGGAGTATCCGCCGGCGGTCGTATACCCCTCGAAGGCCGTGGCCGTCGAAGCATCTGCCGGAGAGCCGGTGATCCTCGGCGATCCCGTGCGGATCGGTCCCGTCGATGCCTGGGACCGCCTGGGGAACGCCGTCCACGGGTTCTTCGCCGCCGACAGGCGGAGCTACCCCCCAGAACTCCGCACCACCATCGCCGGCCGCTTGCTCGAAGGCTGGGAGGTCGCCCGGGCCATCCCGCCCGCCGACCTCGTCGGCATGGCCGACAGGCTCTGGAGCTGGATCGAAACGGCATGGCCGGATTCGCGCATCCTGCGTGAGTTGCCTCTTGCAGCCACAACCGAGGGCGGCGGGACGATGTCGGGCACGGCCGACCTAGTGGTCGATGCTGGCGACAGCCTGGTGCTGATCGACCACAAGACGTTCCCCGGGAGCCGCAGCCAGGCGTCGGTGGAAGTGATGAAGTACGCCGGCCAGCTATCCGCCTACCGAGGCATGCTCGAAGCCGCCACGGGGAGGCGCGTCGCCTCCTGCCACATCCACTGCCCCGTGTCGGGGATGGTCCTGCCACTGCTGTTCCCTTGATCGACTGACATCGACGCGAGTCGAGTCCTCATCTCGACAGAATCGCCTACTACCTGCGGATGGCCGTTCCGGATGCCCGATGCTCTTCCCTTGACATCGTGCAGCAATTGCTACAGATATGAACAGGTATGATACAGTAAGGGTCCGACGGAGGAGGCGGCACATGGAGTACAGATGGATGCGACAGAGGACTTCGGGAACATTCGCAGGGAAGTAGCAGCCTTCCTGGGCGAGTTCAGGAGGATAGCAGCTGGCAAGGGTTTGATCCGAGTGGACGAAAGCGCGAAGAACTGGGACACGCTGATGCAGTTAGGGATCGCCGAGAAGCAGCGATTCGAAGAGATCCTGACAGTTTCGTTGACGGATTTCTGCGACATCTCCCCGGAGCGGATCGAGGGGGAGGGCCGCTGTTGCATCTTCGGCAAATCCGTGTGCAACTCATTGGTTTACATCAAGTTGAAGCTCGAGGACAGGGAAGGGATCCCATTCGCAAGGTGCGTATCCTTCCATGAGCCCGAGAGAGAGATGGAGTTCCCATTAAGGAGATGAGGAGAATGAGCGACAGGCTCTGCCCGGCATGCGGCGCGGAAGCCCTTTCGGAGAACGGGATCGTTCGCGAATGCCTGACAGTGCGAGGTGAGGAGATAAGGGTCGAGGCCGAAGGCTGCGCCTGTTCGTCCTGCGGACAGAGATTCAGAGGGGACATGACCCCGTGGGACGTTGCCGACGACGTGTTCAGGCAGTACCGGAAGCGCCACGGGATGCTGCAGCCCGAGGATATACGGTCCTTCCGCCTGAAGATGGACATGACCCAGGAGGAGCTTGCGGGCCTTGTCGGGTGCAGCAGGGTGACGATAAGCAGATACGAGAACGGCGCCCTGCAGGAGGCCTCGCACGAAAACCTGCTGAGAACCGCGATGGATCCCGGCGGCTTCAGGAAGATGCTCGGGAGTTCGTCGATCCCGGATGTCCGGCAGCGGGAACTCCTCGCCCGTTTCAGGGAGGAGGGGATCTCCGCGCAGGCATCGCTCGAATCGCTGCTGGGCAGCTCGTCACCCAGCGAGTTCACGGGCTTCAGCCGACCAGACGCAGACAAGCTGGTCGCGGCGGTACTCTATTTCTGCAGGAAAGGGATCTCACGCACCAAGCTGAACAAGCTACTGTTCTACGCCGACTTCCTCCATTACAAGGAGTTCGGCGTGTCGATCACAGGGGCGAAGTACGCCCACCTGCCCTTCGGTCCCTGTCTCGACGAGTACCAGCAAATCCTAGCCATGCTGATCGAAGGCAGGAAGGCTCTCGGGGTCGAGGAGGTAGAGAGCTCCGGGCGTGAAGGGGAGATGATCGAGCTCCTGAAGTCACAGATCTCACCCGACCTGGGGGTTTTCTCTCCGTCCGAGATGCAGGTGATAGGCGCTGTCGCCCACCAGCTCGAGAGCCAGGGGGCCGAGACGCTCAGCAGGATGTCGCACGAAGAAAAGGCCTGGAAGGAAACCGTCGACGGTCAGCTCATCTCGTTCGAGTACGCAGCCGACCTCGGCCTGGAGATGACACCTGGAAGGAGGGACGTACGGGGATGAAGATCATCAGGCTGCAGGTGCCCGATTCGATCACCAGGGCGAGTGGTGGCGGCAGCTTCACCCGCTCGAGGGAGATAGAGGTCGACGCGGAGACGATCATCAAGGCTCTCACGACCAACGACTACCACGACAGCTGGTACTTCCCCGACCCTGATTCGGTGAAGGTCCTCTCGGTCGAGGACAGCCCGGAGGGTTCTCCCGGTACGACCTGACAACTGAACTGAGGTTGAATCGAAGTGGAGTATCACCTTCGATTCATAGAAGACCAGGCACCCCTCTAGCACCCGCCTCCTCTACTGGGTTCCTGTGTAGTAGCGCCACAGTCTGCTAACAAAGATAGACAAGTATTGACATCTGTTGCTAAGGCACTATAGTGCAATTGGAAGGGAGGTGATTATCATGCCTGGAAGTGAAGCTCATGCTCTGGCGGGATTTGCCGCTGGAGTCGTTGCCATTCCTGCCTGCAGAAGAGAGCTGACTTCAGATCCAAGCCCGTTCGAGATTGTGATCGAGGTATTCTCAGCCTGCCTGGGAGCCCGTCTGCCCGACCTGCTCGAACCTGCTGACGGTCCGGATCACAGGGGGTTCTTCCACTCCATCGTGTTTGGAGGCCTTCTGGCAATCGTGTCGCTCAACGCAGTTTTACATCTGCGAAGGGAGCTTGAAGAGCTGGAAGCTTCTTTCAGCTGGTATAGAGTTAACGGAAGGCCTGTCCTGCCGGAAGACCTTTCGTCGTACCGGATCCTCCGGTGGATCCTCTGTTGTGTAACGGGGTTCTCCTGCGGGTACGTATCCCACCTGGTCCTCGACGGTATGACTCCAAAGAGCCTGCCGCTGCTGGGGCTCTAAGAAGGGAGGGCTGATGCCCGAAGTCAGGATCGGCGACAGGATCCGCCAGATCCGCGAGAGACAGGGCATAAGCCAGGACACCCTGGCGAAGTGGCTGGGGATCTCCCGCTCGATGCTCGTGCTGCTCGAGTCGGGGGAGACCCAGCCCGGCCTGTCGGTGCTGGACAAACTGGCCTATCGGCTGGGGTGCGATCTCAGGACCCTCGTGTCCGGCCCGGCAGGTATCGATCCTGCTCTCGTGATGCTCCGTGCTGATCCTGCTCTCGAGGGGAATGTCGAAGCCTACGAATCCATACAGAAGTGTCTGAGGATAGGAGAAGAAGCAGCGCGCCTCGAAAGCGTCCTCGGAATAGACAGGTCCGGAGCCGGTCAGATCAGATACCCTTCCGCCGCTCCGTCGTCGAAGATGGATGCCGTGAGGCAGGGCGAGCGGGCCGCCGTCTCCGAGAGGCGCCGGCTGGGTCTAGGCGACTCTCCTGTCGACAACATGGTCAACCTTCTCGAAGGCGAGGGGATCTGCACCTCCCAGACCGCCCTCTCCAGCCATGTTTCCGGCGTTTCGATCCAGAGCCCTCACGGGATCTTCGTCTTCGTAAACAGTTCCCATCCGGTTTCGAGGAGGAGGTTCTCCTTCGCCCACGAGTATGCCCATGTCATCCTGGATCTCAGGGAGGATTCGAGCGTAGTGGTTAGCCTCGAGGATGAAGCGAACCTGCTCCTCGAGGTGCGTGCGAACGCTTTCGCAGCGGCATTCCTCGCTCCGGATACGGGATGCAGGGCATTCCTGCAGGAGAGCGGCAAGGGTAGATCGTCACGCGTCGAGTACTCGGCCTTTGGCGGTGGCGACCGTGTACAGGTGAACGAGAGGAACGTAGCATCCCGGCATTCCGTCCAGGCTTTCGACATCCTGCTGCTTGCGCGTCACTTCGGGGTCAGCCCCGAAGTTGCGGCGTTCCGGCTGTCGAACCTGGGGTTCCTCTGCGACGAGGAGAGGGATCGGTTCCTCGAAGCCAACAGGAGCGGGGCTCTCGCGGCTCTGAAGAAGCTCCTGCGGGATCGCCAGTGGTTCGAGGACAGCGAGGATTACAGCTTCTCGTCGAGGATGCTGGGTCTGGCGCTCGAGGCCCGACGCAGGGGCGAGATCACCTCCGGGCGGCTGATCGAGATCGCCGAACTAGTCGGCATCGACAGGTCAGCAGTGGAAGATGCTCTGACGACAGTCGACGCGGATGACTGATCTAGGAACCGAATCCAGTGCTGAACCGCTAGTTCGGCGCAGGATCGCTGTGGATGCCTGCATCCTGATCAACTATCTCAGGCTGGGCCGGCTGGACATCCTCGAGGAGTCGGCTTCTCTGCTTCCTGTCGTCACTCGATCCGTTCTGGACGAGATCACGGACAAGAGCCAGCGGGAGGAACTCGAGGGGTCCATCGCGGCAGGGCATATCGAGCTAATCGATCCCGATCCATCAGCTCTGGATATATTCATAGCAGCAATCGAATCGGGCCTCGGTCGCGGCGAGGCATCGTGCACGGCCCTCTGCGCAACGACCGGCATGCTCCTCGGCTGCGACGAGAAGGTCCGATGCTTCAGAAGGCTGACAGAGGCCGCTGGACTGTCTGACCGTATCGTGACTACGCGTGATATGGTGTTGATGGCGATACGTGAAGGAAGGCTGGGCATCGACGATGCGAACGTCCTCCTCGGAGACCTGAGAATCCGTTTCCGATTCAATGTCCCGGACATCCTCCAGAGTGAGATCCAGGGCAGCCTGCCGATCGAATCGGGTTGAACCGGGCTCGCTTTCTGGTATTCCATCTATGAGTCAGAACGGCGGGTAGGTGGTTCTCGTCGTGCCGCGCTCGTCGAGGCGGAAGCAGGGCCGGCCGGCCAGGAACGAGATTCGTGGCTTGCTCTCCGACATGAGGCTTTCGGCCTCGGCTTCGGCGAGGCGGGCGAACCAGCGGATCTGGTCGTCTGGGCGGGCTTCGTCGAAGTAGATGTACTCGTAGAAGCGCTCGAACCACCATGCCCCGCAGGTCTGACACCGGCAGAGCGTCTGCCTGTCGTGGTCGTCCCCGTTCAGGACCTTTTCGGTTTCGAGAAACGGGTTTATGCAGCAGTCGAGCCATGGGGCATCCAGAGCCATCAGTCTTCTCTCGACAGGTGATCCGGCATCGATCTCACCGGGTACGATTCCGCTAGCCTGCGGCAGCTCGCTGCGGCCTCTGAGAGTTCTGCAGGAGTCAGCATGAAGTGGAGCTTCGAATCCATGCGCTCCCTTACCGATCCCGAGCCCGTGGGCCTTCCCAGTTCGCTCTCGAGAAAGACGGTGAACAGGTACAGCCCGTCGTCCCTCGCGGCCTCGAACGACAGGCAGGGCTCCATGAAGCAGATGGAGACGGGGTCTGACTTCAGGTTCCCGAAATTCTCGAGCCAGCCGACGAGCCTGGCGAGTTCGCCAGCCGTCAGGCTGGGATCGACGATCCGCCATGCCCGCCCCTCGGCATCTACCGCCTCTACATCGGCCAGGAGCCAGTTCCGGTCCTCTATCTGCTGACCTTCCTCGAATTCGGGATACTGATAGCCCGCTATCCCCATCTCGAACCTCGTGCCGTCACGCGATTCCAGTTTCATCACACCGTTCTCCGTCATCCCCGGCCTCCCGGGATGTTCGGCGGCCGCCGCCAGGAAGCCGCCGTGATGCTCACTTACTCCTGTTCCGTCTCCTGGCAGACCGAGGCTATATCCTCCCGGGGTATGGGCAAGCTTTCCTTCGCGAGCCATTCGAAGATTCGCGCGGCCTCTTCGCAATCCTGAGGGATGTGAATGCCGTGGGCGAGATGGTGGGCCAGAATGTATCCCGCGCCGATATGCCCCGCTTCGGCCGCCTTTCGGTACAATTCCATGGCCCGCTCGGGCATGAAGGGGCCACCCCATCTCCCGAGGTAGATCTCACCCAGCGCGTGCATGGCCTCTATATCACCCTCGGCTACCGCGCACTCGTACCAGTGGATCGCCTTCGCCGTGCGATGCACGATCCGGTGATCCGCGAGGTAGAGACGGCCCAGGCTGTACATGGCGTCCCTGCTTCCCGCCGCCGCCGCCTTCTTCCACCAATTCACGGCCTTCCTCTCGTTTTCAGGCACGCCGGCACCCTGATCGAAGGCCTTGCCCATGTTGAAGATGCCGTCGACATGGCCCTGCTGCGCGGCCTTCCCGAACCAGCGAACCGCCTCCTCGGGATCGGGTTCGACGCCCCGTCCCGTCATGAGGAAGATCCCGAGCTCGTTCATCGCCGTGGGATCGCCCTCCTCGGCCAGATTCCTCAGGTCGGAGAAGGAGATGTCCCTGCATCTCCTGCCCATCTCGCGTTCGTGCTGAATGCGCTGGTCGAGGTAGTCCCGCGTGTGCCCGAGCTTCCAGCGGTAGTAGCGCTCGATCTCGTCGGACTTCGGGTGGGAGCGCAGGGCGCATATCCGATCCCAGGTGGTCGCGATGGTGTGGATCCCTTCGCTTGTCCAGTGAGGCCTGATCTCCGTGGGATCGATGGTGACCAGGAGAACGACGAGCCTTTTCTGCCCTCTCGGGTTCGGAGGGCTGTAGAGAAGATCGCACGGCATCTCCGGCTCGGGCAGGCTTCTGAACCGCTCCAGGCACTCCAGGCGCATCTGGATCTGGTCCTTGTCTCCGTTCCGGCCCTGGCCGCAACCGACCGGCGATGTCCACTTGCACTCCCCGAGGAGGATCGTGCCGTCGGTGACGACGGAGAAGTCGATCTCGGGCCCGTTGCTGCCGTGCGTTTCGGGGTGCGGCATCCTGTTCCAGAGGGCGATCCGGCAATGCCCGGAGAGCTCCGGCCCGAGCCCGACGGCCTGGAACAGCTCGTCGGCCCAGCGGGCCCGGGTCTGCTCGTCGCACCCCGCTATCGTTCCGAAGACGGACCAAGTGATCGCGTCCTCGCTGTTCAACGACTGCAGATCGCAGTAGTAGCCCAGATCCTGCTTCAGCCTTCGACGCGCTGCCCTGTCGAAGCACGAGCCCTGCCGGCTCGCGACGAGCTTCTGCAGGATCGCTGGCTCGATGCTGCCCTCATCCCCCCCTTCGAGGATCAGGTTTCTCCTGTGCGAGCAGGCTGCGAGCACTCCCCCCCTGCTCCGTTCCACTTCCATGAAGCTACCGTTCCAATCCGGAATGTTCATTCGACTCCTTCCTTCAGTGTCTTTTCATTCCTTCGCCTCAGGGAGAAGCAATCGGTTTGCCAGGGGCGTCTTCCCGGGATAAAGCCCTGAACAGGCGATCCCCGCGATCTCATCTCTGTGGATACACTCGGAACTGACTGACCCGGATCAATTCCTGTCGGCATGGAGTCATTTATCGATGTTGTTCTCAGTGGCATCTCTGAGTGGGATCGCCCGGCGCCCGCCTGCCGGGGCGGGCGCCGGAGCATGCCGGGTCTAGTGCGCGTTCATCTCCTCGAGGAGCCTCTGGCGGAGGTTCCTCGAGCGCGAGAGCATGACCGACTTCGCGATCGCACCGGCGATCGCTGACATGATCGAGAGGGCCACGAGCCCGAGGACGATCCACTTGTGCGCCCCGGAGAGGAAGGGCATGCCGAGGATGGGGAGAAGGACGAGGGAGATCCCGGCAGCGAGGATGGAGAGCTTCCCGGGGAGCATGAGCCTCTTGGCCTTCTGCATCCTGTCGGGGTCCACGGGGCGCGTTCCCGCTATCCTCGCGGCATCGCTGCCGTCGACCACGCACCTGAAGGGCTGGCCGCCGTACAGGAATGTCGTCACCCAGAAAGGCAGGTAGACCCTTGCGCAGTTCTGGGAGGTGAGGGTGGTAGTGCAGTTGAGGTCCTTGCAGCGGTCGCCGGGAACGCGCGGGCGGGCCTTGGATTCGGCGATGGAATCGACGAGGTCCTCTACGCGGGTGAGGAACTCGGTGCGGTCCTTCTCGAAGGGCTCGAGTGCGTAGCCTTCGAGCTGCGAGGGATCGAACGAAACGGCCGAGGAGGGCGGCACCTCTTCGCAGAACCGGGCAAGCGAGGGGTCGACCGAATCCGAAGCGAGGGTGTAGATGAGGTACTTCCCGTTGATGACGCCGTTGCTGGGGCGCCAGTCGGTGACGGTGCGGCGCTTCTTCACGAGCTTGTCGCCCTGCATCTCGAGATACTCCTCCTGCCGGTCGTATCCCGAAGAGGCGAACCAGTCGGCCTTGTACTCGCCGCTCCATGCGTAGAATGGCAGATAGGTCCCCTTCGTTTCGATCTCCGAGGTCAGCACGTCGTCCGGGGTGAACGTGCCCTCGCTCAGCCAGCCCCGTATCGCTCTCAGGAACCTGTTCTCGTCGACCCTGAAGGGAGCTATGAGATCCGGCGGATCGACGGTGACGTCTACCGCCGGAGCGGACACCGCGAACTTCGATCCGCAGTAGCCGCATACCGTGAGTTCGAGCCCGGGGAGGAACTGGACGTCCGCTCCGCAGTTGGAGCACTTCATCTCTTTGAGGGAGAGCTTTCCCGTAGCCATGCGGACCTCCTGTCGAAATGTGAAAGTCAGTGAAACGCTTTCGGGCTGCTCCAGAAAGGGCCGCCGGGGGGACGCCCCGGCAGCCCCTCATCGGACAGGCCCGGGGTCACCCCCTGACCGGGCGGTTGACAGGCAGCCGTCATCCTCTGACTGCCGGTCCAGCTGGCTGAGCGTTCGGAGTGTTGACCAGACCGTCGCGTAGATGTCGTGACGCATCCAGCCCTGCCTCTGCTCGACGGAGGCCTTGAAGTCCGGGTAGTCGATCCCGATGGCGATCCGGGCAATGGCCCGGGTCACCTCGTCCTTCGGAGCGCGGAACCTGTAGCGGTAGTCGGAACGCTCCAGAGCCACGACCTCCGACGCCGAAGGGAGATACCTGTCGCGCAGGGCCTCCATGTCGGACCTGACGCGGCCCCTGACCGTGAGCATCCCGTCCGCCCGGTCGCCCGGTTTCTCGACTAAACTGAAGAACCCGAAATCAGTGAAGAGCCACATGCATGCTCCATTCTCCGGGCGGCAGCCCGGCGTGATGCTCAGTCGTTCAAGGCAAGGGGATAGCGAGGCAACTCGCCGGAATCGCAGAGCCACCTTCTCGCCGTCTCCAGCGTGTTGAGCCAGTCACCGAGCACGAGGCACTCGGCCGGCGTGTGCTCGTTCCTGTACCCGACGCTCACGTTGATGCCGCAGACATCGCTGCAGAGGGTGCAGATGTCGGTGAAACTAGAGCGATCCTCGGACCCAGGGGCATGCATGGCCCTTCGGAATCCAGGCATGCTCTTCTCGACGTAGGCTAGGAACCTGTCGGTGCCAACGTAGTAGCGCTTGAGGTCGCGCGAGTTGCGCCTGTCGAACTCCAGCATGAACCTGTGCGATCCGTTGAGCTCGCGCGCGATTTCGGGCCTGTTCCGCATCAGCCAGTTCGCACCGATACGGCCGCCCTCCTCTCCATCCAGCACGAGGAGGGAGTGCCCCGAATCCCTCAGGAGCCAGAGGATTGCGCACCCGGCCCGGTCGTCGGCCCCTATGCCCTTCGAGGGGTCGGTAGAGCGAACTGTGTGACCGTCGGTGACCAGATCGGTGATCGAGCTGCGAGCAGGACCATCGGGCCAATACGTGTCGGCGTGGGCCACCAGAACCGCTCTGTCCTCACGGCTTCCCGGCACATAGACAGAGCGATCCTGCCCCGTTCCCGAGGAAATGGCTCCCGGAAGCCCGGAGAAGCGCTCCAGAACGGAGGTGGAATCGTCGAGGGGAACCTCGAGGAAGTCGAACAGGGTCTTCATCTCATCTGTCATGTCTCTTCCCATCCGGCCGTGCGGCCTGTTATCCAGCACAAACAGCAACCTATTTGCCATAGTGCTGATGACCATCACTATTACGGGATGTAAGCAGAATCTATGTAGCTGGAGCGCTTTTCGTGGTGAGCGACTCTATCAGATAATGACGTTATTGCCAGGGCCCTTGACAGCGCCGGAAGAAGAACCGTAATTGGCTGGTAATCATCAATATCCTCTCTATCGCCTCTTTCGTGAGGGCGTGGCATGCAGTATGGAGCAAGCCTATATGCTCTCTCTGAAGGAATTTACTGCGTGTGCGCCCGCACCCGGGAGGGGGGCTTGACAAACCCGCATACAATGCTTATATTGCGTCATGCCGGACAACCTCGCCGGCACGATCTCCAGGTAAATCCGACGTCGCAGTGCGCAAGCGGGCAGCGTCATGCCAGGGTGGGCGGGTCCGCCTCTCGAAAGGGAGCCGGAGCGGTCTGATGACTATGCAACATTGTATGGCAGTAATATGCGCATTGCGGTGCTGAGTGAGGAATTGACGACATGGCGTCACGAACCGATGTAGGCATCAGGAAGTGACGTCGAGTACAGCTCGGAGACCGAATGCCGCCAGGGCCGGAGGAGGGAGGATCGATGCAGAAACTGCCGCAGGGAGAAGAGAACTGATGGGATGGCAGGAAGGATGCTCAGATGACCGAAGCGCTGATTTGCTCGGAATGTGCCTGGCATCACGGGGATGTCGGCGGATGAAACCCATGGGATGGAGGTAGAATGAAGAATCTCGAATCTGCTCGAATCAAGGCTGCAGTTCCCTTCAGATCCAACACCCAGTTCCTCGAGTCGTACTTCGACCTCCTCCGTGACATGTGCAATGCCCGCATCACCACGGACGAAAGCGATATCCGACGCTGCTCCACAGCCGCCGGGAGGCGCAACGCTAGGATTCGAGCGAGTGGATACCGGAAGATCGACAGTCTTGCGTTGAAGGCTTGCGCGCGCAAGGCAGCGAGTCTGAAGAAAAAGGTCGACGCCACTCTGGATGCAGGCAAGGTCGATCTCCCTCTCGTCCGGATCGCGAAGGAATACGGGCTCACGGAGATCGAGACATCCATCATGACCGCAGCGGCCGCCTATTATTCAAGGCACGAGATGGAACTGATGATCGACGAAGCCACAGGCTGTTCCTCGTTCAACGTCAGGGCCGCCCTCAGGCTCCATTTCCCCGACGAAGAGGAGCAGCTCAGAAACAGGAAGCTGTTCATGCCCTCCTCCAACCTCATCCGCAGCGGGATGCTCCGGTACGGCCACCGGGGCAGGTGGTCCGACATGAGCGAGGACGATTTTCTGGGCATGACGCTCGAGATGCCCCTCTCGCTGAGCAGTTTCATTCAGGGGATCGATTCGGCCGGCATGGGTACTAGGCACTCGAAGTTCGTCGAACCGAATTACAGGCTGGAGGACCTGAACCTCCCCCGGACCGTCGAGGAAGAGATACGCCGCATCGCAGAGATAGAACTGGCACTTGGGGAAAGGGAACCGGACGATCCCGAGGAGAGGGATCCGCGCGCCGTGCTCTTCTACGGCCCCCCCGGCACGGGGAAGGACAAGGTGGCTCAGGCCTTCGCGGCTCTGCTCGGGAAGAAGGTCTATGCGATCAGCACACCCGGTTATCTGCAGAACGAGGTCGATTCCCGCGAGGACATGGAGAGGACCTTCCAGACCGCCCGGATATTCGGGGCGGTTCCGTGGTTCAGCCGCGCAGAATGCCTGCTGGGGCAGGAGGAGTTCTCGTGGATGGCCGAAGACTTTGCCGATCTCCTTGGGGAGTACGGGAACCCCGTCATCATCACTGCCAACGGCAATCCTTCGCTGGGCTCGGTCGGATGCGCACTCACCCACACGGTCGAGATTCCCCTCATGGAACGCGCGGACAGGATCGGATTGATCGATTCGATGATCCCGGCCGATGCACCGAGATCAGCCGACCTCGACCTCGGAAAGGTGGCCGACTCGTTCGCCTCCGCGGGATCGAGGCTGTGCAGACTGGTGCGTCACGCATGCCGAAAAGCCTCGATGAGGCCGGAGGGAGAGCGCGAGCTTCGAACGTCCGATTTTCTTCCCACTCTCGGCTGCGACGGAGGGAGAAAGGCCGCGAAGGCCGACGACCTGTCATACCTCTCCGAACCGCGTGCGAGGCTCGATGACGTGATCCTCGGGGAGCCACAGAAGAAGACGGTGATGCAGATCATCAGGTCCGTCGGGGTCTGGGAGAAGGTATTCGAGGAATGGGGCCTTGCCGAGAGATACGCGACCGGCAGGGGGATCTCCGCCCTGTTCTGCGGGCCCAGCGGCACGGGCAAGACACTCACGGCCGAAGCGATCGCCGGGGAGCTCGGCAAGCCGATCCGGGTGGTACAGCTATCCGGCATGATGGACAAGTATGTGGGTGAGAGCGAGAAGCACATCGTCGAGATCTTCCGTTCGGCCTCCCGGAACGGGGAGGTGCTCGTCATCGACGAAGCAGACTCGCTCTTCGCGAGCCGCGTGGACTCCTCGGAGCACAACAGCTACTACATCAACAGCCACATCAATACCCTGCTGAAGGAGATGGACGATTTCGAGGGGATACTCATCCTCACCACCAACTACGCCGTGAAGATGGATACCGCCTTCGAGCGCAGGATCAGGTGGAAGGTGGAGTTCCCGGCTCCCGGGCCCGAAGCGCGCGCGGCCATCTGGAGGAAGATGTTCCCCGAGTCCGTCCCGGTCTGCCCAGATATCGACTTCGAGGCTCTCGGAAGGGAGTACGAGGCTTCAGGCGGATCGATCAGGAGTGCCGCCCTCAAGGCCCTGTACGGTATCGCTGCGGAAGGTGTCCCTCTGTCGATGGAGCACCTTCGTGCCGCGATGGCCAGCGAGAAGCTCGCGATGAAGGGCATCGAGAGCGGCAGGGAAATCGGATTCGGAAATCCGGCCTGAGGCCGGAGCAAGCGGTGCGGAGGCTCATCCTCCGCACCGCGGCCCTCACCGCCGTCCTTCCCGTCAGGCCCGGGGGGGCCGATGCATTGGTGATCGGTTCTCCTCCGAGACCGGATTTCAGGCCATGGCTCCCGTTGATCTGCGACTGCACGGGCCAGGATGCGCCGGAAGGCGTGATAGACGCGGGCGTTGAGCGAAACGGCTTCATCCCGCCGGATGCTCCAGCGATGGCGGAGCTGATACGGGGAATTGAGCCTGCGGCACGTCAGGGGCGTGCAGGAGAACCGTCAGTATTTGACCGGGTACGACAGCAGTGATAGGTTCTCCGGGTCGAAACCCGGAGGCGATCATGGCGAAGAAGACCCTCATCATCGACAACAGCCTTGACGGAGCCGCAGCCGGCGCGGCCTTCCTGCTCGGCAACCCCGACGCGGGAGTGTTCATCTCGAGCGCCTACAACCTCCCGTCGCGGCTCGCAAACCTGCTGGAATGGGGCCACGACATCACCGAGACGGCCATCCTGGGCATCGGCTGCAGACGCTCGGAGGCGGAACTCGCCGAAGCGATGCGGACGCTCTCCGGGTCGGGCGTTTCCATATCCTGGACAACCCACGGCAGGGGCTATCCCGATTACGAACCGGCAGTCGAGGGCCGCCTGCGCGAGACGGGCATCGGTCTGCACGCCTCGGGCCGGATCATAAACGGGATCGGTTTCTTCGGACTGGGAGGCTCCTCGCCGACCCCCATCCCCACGCGTACGGTCTATCG
>JAKLEF010000180.1 GCA_022703195.1 Candidatus Fermentibacterota bacterium
ACACGGAACCGGGCCGAGGCCCGCCCGCTCCTCGAACGCGCGTACATCCTGTTCGAGAAGGCGGGCCGCGTAGACGCCATGTCCCAGATCATGAACAACATAGGCAGCCTCATGATCAGCGGGGGAGACATCGCGGGGGCGCAGCCCTACCTGCTGAGAGCGCTCGACATCGTGAGGGGCACCAGGTTCCGGGGAGCCGAGGCCCAGGCCTTGGTGAAGCTCGGGATAATCGAAGGGATGAAGGGGCGTTTCGAGGACGCTGTCGCCAAGTTCAAGGCCGCTCTCGAGATACAGGAGGGGGCAGGCGACAGGCGTGAGCAGGGGGTCATCCTGAACAACGTCGGCAAATGCCTGATGGAGATGGGCGACTACGACGGTGCCAAGCGCGTGCTCAGGCAGGCCCTCCTCATCCACCGCGAGACCGGCAACCAGATCAACGAGGCCAACTCGCTCGAGAACCTCGGCTGCATCTTCCTGCGCGACGGCGACCTCAACAGGGCGCGCCTCCATCTCGAGGACTCGCTCAGGCTGTTCGAATCCGTACGGTTCCCATACGGGCGCATCAGCTCCCGCGCATCGCTCGGGATGGTGGAGGCCGAGGCGGGTGCCGTCGAGACCGCCGTCAGCCATTACAGGGCCGCTCTCGAGCTTACCGAGGAGATGAAGATCGCCTCCTCCGCCGCGGAAGCCCTGAAGGATCTGAGGGATCTTCTCCTCCGCAAGGGCGTTTCGGACGGCTCCATCCCTCTCCCCCGGGGCTGGCTCAAGGCCTGACCGCCGCTCCAGCAAGAAATGTGAACCGCTCCCCGTCCCGAAGCACTTATGCTCCGGCAGCACCAGCGACGGGGGGAGAGGGGCGGATGAAGGAGAGCACCAGGACGAGCTACAGGGACAGGATGCTGGCGGTTCTGGTCTACATAGAGGCCGGGCTGGACAGGAACCTGACCCTTGCCGAGATCGCCTCGGTCGCCGACTTCTCTCCGTACCACTTCCACAGGGTGTTCACAGGGACCGTCGGAGAGTCCATCTCGGGCTTCATCCGCAGGCTGAGGCTGGAGAGGGCCGCGGGCCGCCTCCTTGAGGGGGACGAGCCCGTGATGGTGATCGCCCTGCGGGCGGGCTACTACTCCAACCAGGCGTTCACGAGAGCGTTCCTAGCGTCCTTCGGCGAGCCGCCCTCGAAGTTCAGGCGCCTCCGGTCCAGCATCCCCCTGATCTCCTCCCCGTCGGGCTACCACTATCACTCGGGTGAGGGAGTGGTTTCGTTCAACACCGTGGAGGGAGGATCAGGCGTGATGGACGCGAAGACAGTCACGACCCGGGACATGAAGGTTCTCGGCATGAGGCACGTGGGGCCGTACCAGATGATCGGGGAGGCGTTCGAGAGGCTCGACAGGGCGGTGAAGGCGGCCGGGGTCGACACCCGCGACTCCCAGTGGCTCGCGATCTACAACGACGATCCGGATCAGGTGCCCGCCGCCGAGCTGACATCCGAGGCATGCGTGACGGTGGGGGAGTTCCCCGCGCTTCCTGAAGGCTCGGACATGAAGGCGTTCGAGATCCCCGGGGGCCTCCACGCCACCACCCGGCACGTCGGCTCCTACGACGGTCTCCATGCATCGTGGGGCACCCTGGTGGGCTCCTGGATACCCTCGCACGGGTTCAAGCCCAGGTGCGCGCCCTGCTACGAGATCTATGTGAAGGGGCACGAGTGCACCAGCGACGAGAGCGAGTTCCTGACCGACCTCTACGAACCCGTGGACAGGGTCTGAGCCGGACGGAGGAGGGGGCCGCTAGCCGGCGGCCCCCGAATCACTGGACATGACCAGCAGGCCGATGATGAAGTCGGTCTGCCCGAAGTCCTCTCTCACGAAGGAACTGTCCATGCTCTCCATCAGCTTGCTGATCCGCCGGCACGAGTCCGCCGCGAGGGACATGGAATCGGCCGCCCTGCCGAGGTCCCTCATGCACCTTGCCTCGTACCAGGCAGCCTCGAGGTCCGCCAGCGTGTCGTGGGCAGTGTAGAGCGACCTGGCCTCCGAAAGCAGCGACAGAGCCTTCTCGATGGCTCCCGCCCCCTCGTCCTCCCCTGCCTGGAACTCCACGACGCCCCTGCAGAAGAGCAGGTCGGCATGGAGGCGCCTGCCCGCCCTGGCCGGACCGGCCAGCTTCGACAGCGAACCCAGCAGCGTCCTTGCCTGGGCATGGCTGCCCATGGCGCCGAGTATCCGCGCTGCGCTCATGCTGCAGATCAGCGAGCTCCTGGCGTCACCGAGCCTGTGGGCGCTCTCGAGTGCCGTGCTGAAGCGCCTGAGAGCGGGCTCCATCTCGCCCCTGTGGAGCTCCGCCAGGCCGGTGATGATCTCGGAGTCGACGCCGAGAGCCGGACAGCCGACCATCTCGGCGAGCTTGGCCGCCTTCTCCGTGAAGCCCTCGGCTATCTCCACCTGGTTGAGCGACATGTGGACAGCGCCCAGGCCGGCCCATACGCCGGCGAGCCCCTCCATGTCCCCCGACGCCCTCGCTATGGAGTCGGCGCGCCTGAGGATCCTGTATCTCTCCTCCCAGGAGCCGTTCGATGACAGTATGCCCGCGAGCGCAACGAGGGCCCTGATCTGTTCGCGGGCGTCGCCGGCCTTCTCCGCGATCTCCGAGGCCTCGCAGCACATGCCGAAGCCGCTCGACGGATCGCCGTCCGCGGCAAGGATCGTGCCGTAGACCCGCAGGAACTCGGAACGGAGGTGGTTGCCGCCCAGACCCTCCATGCCGCCTTCGAGCCATCCCTCCACATCCGAGAGCAGGCCCACGGCTTCGCCGGTGTAGCCCATGGAATGCTTCAGCTGGGCCAGGGCGACCCTGTTCGTCATCGCAAGCTCGGGGCTGGAGGAGGGGAGGTCCTTCATCCTGTCGAAACAGCCTCCGGCGGAGACGAAGTCGCCAGCCTCCAGCAGGCATTTCCCGAGCAGGTGCAGCGCCTGGCAGGTCTCCTCCGGCCTCGAGACGAGGGCGGTGGCGGTCCTGAAGTGCTCCATCGCCGCATTCCGCCTCCCATTGCGCCTGGCCAGCCCTCCCAGTTCGAGGCATTTCTGTGCGAATCCCTCAGGGGGGACGGCCATCTCCGCAGCTGCAGCCCTGTACATCCCGAGCCATTCCTCGCGCTCAAGACCGGCCGAGCGTCCGGCTGCGTCATCTGCGCAGTCGAGGAGTAAGTCGAGGGCCATCACCGGCTCGATTCCCAGGCAGTAGGCCCAGGCTGCCCGCCTGTTGCGGGAGGCGGAGGGGGCCGAGGCCGAATGGAAGTCGCCGAGACGGGTCAGGAGAGCCCTCCGTTCGTGCCCGGAAGGCTCCACGGCCGACCTTACGGCCTCGCAGACGAAGCGGTACGTCCCTTCAGGCATGTCGGACCCGGCGGGGGGCCTGGCCAGGAAGCCCGCATCCACGGCTTCAGTGAAAAGGAGTTCCGCCGCTCCTGGTTCGATGCCCGACATGAAGGCGGTTTCGGCGGGAGTGAAGTGCCAGGGGACGACCGACGCGGCGGCGAGGATGCCGGTCTGGCGCTGACTCGCCGATTCCACCCTCCGGGCTGCGAAATCCGCCATGCGCGAGAAGTCGTGCCCCCCGTCGGTCTGCCCCTGGTTCGAAGGCGACAGGTCGAGGTTCCTGAGCAGCTCCTCGAGATTCTGCGGGTTGCCTCCGCTGATGGATGTCAGGCTCTCCATGTCGCCGGAGTCGGCTCCGGCCGTGCCTATGGCGAGGCAGATGAGGTCTGCGGCACTCTCGTCCGAGAGCCTCGGCAGATCGATCCTGCCGACATGGATGAACAACCCGAGGGTTTCGAGCCATCCCGCGAGAGGACCCGGCAGGGGGGTACGAGCGAGGATGACCAGCAGTATCCTGGAACCGGCGGCCCGCCTGACCAGAGACGCTATCTGTTCCAGATCCTCGGGCCCGGCAGACTGCAGATCGTCGATGATGGCGACCAGCGGCGCCTTGGAGGAGAGTTCGGCAAGCCTGTCCACCGGATCGCCGGCCTGGGGGAGGGGTGCCCCATCCTCCTCTCCCCGGAGTCTCGGCAGGAGCAGATCAAGGATACCGGCCCCCGTGTGGAACCTCGAGGTCGTCAGGCTCGCGGAGGCGAACCTGCACCCCCTGAAGCCTGCATAATGAGACAGCTCCGAGGCGAGCCTGGTCTTGCCGATACCTGCGGGACCGGTGACCGCCACTACGGCCAGACCGTCGGAGATGGACGAATCCAGGGCGTTTCTGAGCATCGAGAGCTGCTCGGCCCTGTTCACGAAATGATCGAAGGATGGCCTTCCGCCGGATGCCGCCGGATCGTTTCCGGAACATGCGGCGATGCGGCCGGAGCCGAGCGATCTCGACATCTCCAGCGACTTCCCGGCCTTCTCCATCACGGCCGACAGGTCCCTGTCGACGTCTGCGCTCTCGGCTATCCCGAGGTTGAAGGCAACCGGGATGCCCCCGGGAAAGGTCTCCTGCTTCAGGCCTCCGGCCAGGCGCAGCGCCAGGTTGATCGCCTGCGTCCTGTTCGTGGATGGGAGGACGAGGGCGAACAGCCCCTTCTCGAGGAGCATCAGTTCGTCGGTCTTCTTCGTGTTGCGCGCCAGCATGTACGCAGTCTGCTGGAGCATCTGGTCGGCCATGAGCTTCCCGTGCTC
>JAKLEF010000181.1 GCA_022703195.1 Candidatus Fermentibacterota bacterium
GACGTCCTTCCAGTCGACGGTCAGCCCGGCCAGCGGGGCGCCCCTACCCAATGGCCGTCATCCTCCCGATTGCGGCCCTCGCCGCTTCGGCGAGCGATGGGTCGATCCGCACCCGGGGCTCCATGTCCTCGAGGCAGGAGAAGACCGCCTCCGGGGAAGCCTTCTTCATGTTCGGACAGCCGATCCGCCCTACTGCCGAGAACTCCCGGCCTGGGAACAGCACGCTCAGCCTGTGGACCATCCCCGCCTCGGTCCCGATCAGGAACCTGCGGGCCCCGGAACTCTTCACGTACGCGATCATGGCCCCGGTGCCCAGGACGGCGTCGGCCAGGTCCCAGGCCGCGGGAGGAGTCTCCGGGTGAACCAGCAGCCTGGCGTCGGGCCAGGCCCGCCTCATGCGCTCCATGTCGGCGATGTCGGCCCCGTCATGGGGCGGGCAGCTCCCGTCGAACACCCACAGCGTCCTGCCGGTGCTGCGCGCGACGAATGCGCCGAGGTTGCGGTCGGGCCCGAACACCACTTCCCGGGTCGGGGCGGCCGAGACCACGGCGCAGGCGTTGGCCGAGGTGCAGCAGGCCCAGCTCGCGGCCTTGGCCTCCAGCGACGAGTTGACGTAGACGACGGTGGCGTCACCGGGATGCTCCTCCTGGAGGCGCCTGAGGGATGAGGCGTCCATGCTGTCTGCGAGCGGGCAGCCGGCTCCGGGGGCCGGGTTCAGAACGGCCTTCCCCGGCGCGAGCACCGCGGCAGTCTCGGCCATGAAGCGCACCCCGCACAGCACCACGGCGTCGCAGTCCAGGGAGGCCGCCGCACGGCTCAGCTCCAGCGAATCGCCAACGAGGTCCGCAATGTCCTGGATCTCCGGCGGCTGGTAGCTGTGTGCCAGGATGACGGCCCTCCTCCGGGCCTTGAGCCTTTCGAGACCGCTTCTCGAGAAGGTTCCCACGCCTAGGCCCCGTATTTCGCTAGCCGGCCTGCGGAGGCCAGCAGGATGGCCATCAGGTCGACGGCGGGAATGGTGCCCAGCGCGCCCCGGGCGGCCTCCCTCTCGTCGAAGGTGCTGCTCCATCCGCATCTCTGGGGTCCCCCGCGCAGGAGCACGGGCACCGGATGCCAGCTGTGCTGCTTCATCGGACAGGGGGTGCTGTGGTCGCCGGTGACGCATACGACGTCGAAACCGCACGCCAGGAGCCCGGGCAGCATGGAGTCGAACGCCTCCACGGCGGCCTTCTTGGCCTCGAAACTGCCGTCCTCGCCGGCGCTGTCGGTCGGCTTGTGGTGCAGGAAGACG
This sequence comes from Candidatus Fermentibacterota bacterium, assembly GCA_022703195.1. Classification (GTDB taxonomy): domain Bacteria; phylum Fermentibacterota; class Fermentibacteria; order Fermentibacterales; family Fermentibacteraceae; genus Fermentibacter. The sequence goes on from JAKLEF010000181.1 coordinate 1,292, forward strand.
AAGTCCGACCCGGCCGACAAGGCATCTCCTGCGGCCCTGATCTGGTCGTCCCTGTTGGAGCACGGCATCACCTCCATGCCCACGAGCGACGCCACCCCCCTGTACATCGGATACAGCGCCACGGCGGAGGCCCGGACCCCGAAGCGCTCCTCCATCGACGGGTATGGGCTGTAGCCGGCATATCCGCGCAGGAGCATCCCGTTGGCCGGGGATTCGCCGGCCAGGAGCTCATGGGCTCTGCGAAGGAACTCGCCGATGATGCGCGAGGCCTTCTCCGCCCCTGCGGCGAGCGGGACGGGCCGGACCGGCTGCATCCCGACATGGCCTGGATCGGTCTCGGCCACATCCCCGGAGAGCCCCGGGCCCCTGAAGACCACGCAGGCCCTGTGCTCCTTCTCGGGCCTTACGAAAACCCTCACATCCTCGATATCCATGCCGTCGAGCCTAGCCGAGAGCGCGGCGTTCTTCGCGGTGTCGATCCTGCCGGCCCTCCGGTCGGCCACGGCCCCAGAACCGTCGAGGGTGCAGAAGTTGGCTCTCACCGCCAGATCACCGGGCTGGACCTCGAAGCCGATGCCCAGGGCGGAGAGGATGCCGCGCCCTACGAAGTACTCGACCGGATCGTATCCGAAGAGCGCGAGGTGGGCAGGCCCGGAGCCCGGGGTGATCCCGTGCGCGACCGGGATGTGCTGTCCGAGAGCTCCTTCGGAGGCCAGGCGGTCCAGGTTGGGCTTGGCGGCCTCCCCGAGCGGCGTGCCGCAGCCGGGCGCCGAAACATCACCGAGTCCGTCGAGGACGGCGAGGAGGATCCTTCCGCCTTCCGCTCCACGCTCGACAAGCCTCTCGACGAGTCCGTCACCCTTCCTCACAGCCCCGCCCCCCTTCCGCCCGTGAACCGGATCGCACCGGAATCGTCGGTGCTGCCTGCCCTGAAGGGTTGCTCTCCGGCTCCTGCGAGCATCGACTCCGCCTCGGCGGCTCTCCCGGCCGGAACGGCCAGGATGAGGCCGACCCCCATGTTGAAGGCTCTGCGCATGTCTTCGAGGGCAACGTCGCCCAGCCTGCGGATGAGGCCGAACACCGGGGGGACATGCCAGTCCTCCTCGATGACGGCGCCGCAGCCCGGCGGCAGGATCCTGCGGAGGTTCCCGGGGATCCCGCCCCCCGTGACATGGCAGATCCCTGCCGCGAGGCCCTTCCTTACGAGGGGCGCGACGGCCTTCAGATAGCTCCTGTGAACCGCCAGGAGAGCCTGGGCCAGGGTCTGCCCGCCCAGTTCCGCGGGGGAGTCGCCGGGCGAGAGGCCGGCGATCTCGAAGAGGACCATCCTGGCCAGGGAGTATCCGTTCGTGTGCAGCCCGGTCGAGGGGAGGCCGATCAGGGCCATGCCCGGGCGGACCCCTGATGCAGTCACCATGTGCTCCTCGTCGACCACGCCGACGATCGTCCCGGCGACGTCATAGTCGCCCGGGGAGTAGAAGCCGGGCATCTCGGCCGTTTCGCCGCCGAGAAGGGCGCATCCGTTCTCCCTGCATGCGGAGGCCATGCCCGTGACGATCCCGGCGGCCACCGACGAATCGAGTCTGCCGCACGCGATGTAGTCGAGGAAGAAGAGCGGCTCCGCCCCCTGGGCGAGGATGTCGTTGACGCAGTGGTTGACTAGGTCTCGGCCAACCGTCGAGTAGTCTCCGACAGCAGCGGCTATCTTCAGTTTCGTGCCGACGCCGTCGGTGCTGGCGACCAGGACAGGCTTCCTCATGCCGGGGAAGTCGGCCCGGAAGAGGCCCCCGAAGCTCCCGAGGTCCGAGAGGACGCGGGGGGTGAAAGTCTCCCTGACGGCCTGCTTCATCAGGGAAACTGCCTTCTCGCCCTCGTCTATGTCGACTCCGGCCCTGGCGTAGTCGGTGCCGGCCATCAGGAACGGCCCATGATCTGGTTCGAGGAGAGGTAGAAGCGCATCCGCTCCTCTATGGCCTCCTTCGTCAGATCCCTCATCATCCCGGTCCCGAAGCCCGAAACGGCGAAGCTGGCTATGACGGAGCCATAGGCGAGCCCCATCCTGATGCTGTCGAAATCGAGCCCCCTGCCCGAGCCGGACAGGAATCCGAGCATGCCCGCGGCGAAAGAATCGCCTGCTCCGGTCGGATCGATCACGTTCTCGACGGGCACCGCGGGCAGGCCGAACGGGACGGGCCCCCCGAGCGCCAGGACGCCCGCCGCGCCTCTCTTGATGACGACATACTCCGGGCCGTGTTCGAGTATCCACGCCCCCGCCCTGAAGATGTTCGTCTCGCCCGAGACCTGCATCGCCTCGGAGGCGTTCACGAAAACCATCTGGACCTTGCGGAACACCTCGAGGACGGCGTCCCTCTGCCTGTCGATCCAGAGGTTCATGGTGTCGACCGCTATCCAGCGGGGGTTCTCGACCTGCCCCAGCACGTCGAGCTGCAGCACCGGGTCGATGTTGGCGAGGAACAGGCAGGGCGTGCTCCGGTAGTGCTCGGGCAGCCTGGGCGCGAAGCCCGCGAACACCCCGAGCTCGGTCCTTATCGTCCTGGCATCTCCGAGGTCGGGGCCGTACACCCCCTCCCAGCGGAAGGTCGGGCCCTGGCCTGTCTGAAGCCCGCCGAGATCGATCCCCTTCTCCTCCAGGAAGCGCTTCTCGAGCACGGGGAAGTCCGGGCCGACGACGCCGACGACCCTGACGGAGTCGAAGGGCCTGGCTCCCAGCGAGAAGTAGACCGCCGACCCCCCGAGGGTCTCCTCGGCCTTGCCCGAGGGAGTCGTGAGGGTGTCCAGCGCTATCGAACCGACCACGAGTACGGCCATCTCTCTCCGATCCCGGAGGTCACATCCTCTCGGGCGCGGCTACACCCAGCACGCCCAGGAGGTCCCTCATCGTGTTGCGGCAGGCCGAGCAGAGCATGAGCCTGGCCCCGGACAGGGCGGGCTCGGAGGGGTCCACGACGCGGACCCTCTGGTAGAAGCCGTGGAAGGACACGGCCAGCTCGTGCAGGAGCTCGGTGAGCCTGTGGGGTTCGAGTGCCGACGCTGCCGCGGCCGTCCGTACCGGGACGGCCTCCAGCAGGCGCATCAGCCTCCGTTCGTCGGCGCCGGACAGGAGCTCCTCGGCGCGGGATGCGTCGGTCTCCGGCACGAGGCCGGAGGGTTCCGCATTCCGGAGGATACCGGAAATCCTGGCGCACGCGTACTGCACATAATAGACGGGGTTGTCGTCGGACTGGCGCCTGGCCAGCTCCAGGTCGAAGTCCATGTGGGACTCGGCCTTCCTGGTCAGGAAAAGGTATCTCGTGACGTCGGCGGAGCCGGCCTCCTCCACCAGGTCGCGCAG
>JAKLEF010000182.1 GCA_022703195.1 Candidatus Fermentibacterota bacterium
GGGAGCCCGCGAGAGCCGTCGGACGTTCCCAAGGAGAGCGCTCTTGCCCGACCCATGGGATCCTCTGATCAGGACTCCGCTGATGCCCGGATCGACCAGGCCTATCAGCACGGCGAGGATGGCGTCGTCCTGCCCGGCAGGGAGCGGCGGGAGGGAGTCCCTGCCAGTCATCGGGATGAACCGCCCGCATGGGACGTCTTCAGCGTTTCGCGACATCCAGGCATCTGTCCCAGGCCCAGGCCGTCTGGGCGCCTTCCTTCTTCTCGCCGGCAATGGCTGCCCGGTGCAGTGCGTCGGCCACATCCTCCTCCCCGGGGGGCTGGCTGAAGCCGCCGCCCCGGGTCCTGTGCATCACCGACATCGGGGCGACGCGGACGAGATGATCGAGCTCGATGGCGGGTGCCCCCTCGAGAGCCGCGAGGGCTCTCGCTGCACGGAGAGTCACGATGTCGGGCCTCTGGCCGTCCAGTTCGAGGGCCGCCATCGCCCCGGCCACGGTCCAGAGGGTCACGAGCCTGATCTTGACCTGTTCGAGCCTCCTGCGGGCGGTCGAGATCCTGCTCTTGAGGGACTCGTCGTGCCTCGTGAAGGCGGCTGCGAAAGCCTCGGGATTGGCGGAGAACGACAGCGAACGCGAGATGATCTCCGTGCGCTGCCCGGGGTCCGTGATGGTCTCGATCCTGACCGACAGCGCGAAACGGTCCAGGAGCTGGGGCCGCAGGCGGCCCTCCTCGGGGTTCATTGTGCCCACCAGTGTGAATCCGGCGGGGTGGGAGACGGATACGCTCTCGCGCTCGACGGTGTTCCATCCGCTTGCGCACGCATCGAGGAGATCGTCGGCGATGCTGTCGGGAAGAAGGTTCACCTCGTCGACGTACAGGATCTGGTTGTTGGCGTCACCGAGGAGGCCGGCCTCGAAGCGGACCGTCCCGTCCCGGAGGAGCTTCTCCATGTCTATGCTGCCCAGGAGGCTGTCTTCCGTGGTGCCGAGGGGAAGGGTGACTATCGAGGGCTGGAAGTCCGCGGGATCGCCCCGTCCGCGGGCGCAGTCTTCGCACAGGTTCCGGGTGGAGTCGGCGTTGCAGTGGTATCTGCAGCCGGACCTCACCCTGAAGGGCGGCACGATGCCCGGCAGAGCCCTTACCAGAGTCGACTTGGCCGTTCCCTTCACCCCCGAGAGCAATACTCCACCCATACCGGGATCTATGAGCGCCAGTGTCATGGCCAGCTTGGCCTGGTTCTGCCCGACGATCGCGGAGAACGGGAAGACCCTGGGCGACGGCCTCGAGGAGGTTGACACGAACGCCATCCCTACGGCTCCAACCTGTAGAGCCTGTGGTAGTCCTCGCTCGTGGCGTCGAAGGCGTAGATGCCACCCGATGCCGAGGCCTCGAGGAGGATCACGCTGGAAGTGTCGCCGAGCGCCATGTGGTGGATGCCGACGGGTTCGCCGTCCTGCGATATCTCGTCCCAGTCGCGGGCGTCGGGGCCGCCCCGGAGCGCCCAGAGGCTGCCGCCCGGCCCGATCTCGAGGCCTGCCACGAGCGGGAAGAACTCCGGCAGATTCGTGGTGCCGCTGGCCATGTTCCCCTGCTCGGAGTCCTGGTACATGTAGCTTATCCTCGGAACACCGGGCACATGCTGCGAATCCGACTCCACAGCGATCCGGGCGAGGCCCGGGAAGCACAGGAGCGTGTCCACGGGAGCTTCGGCTGCCTCGAACACCTCCACCATCCACTGGTCGGAGGCGGCCCGGGAGAGGTAGACCCTCCCGGCCCCGTCGGTCGCGAAGAGCAGGAATGCGCCCGTGAAGTCGGTCGATGCCGATGCCGGGGCCTCCCAGGTCACGTACCTCGACAGCACCTCTCCTGTGAAGGCGTGGTATCTCCAAAGCGTGAACAGCGTAGAGAGCCCGTCCTCGTCCATGTCCATCGAGAAGTCGTAGGCGACGAACGACGAGTCGTCGAAGGCTTCGACCTCCATGGGGTAGATGCCCATCCCTTCAATGATCCAGGACGACAGGAAGGCGCCGGTCGAGTCGAAGACGTTCACCTTGCCCGATGCCCCCTCCAGCACGAGGATGGCGCCGGATGGAAGCACGCACAGGCTCGCAGGCCACTGGAACTCGCCGGGAGCCTCCCCGTGCCTGCCGAAGCTTCGCACGAACACCCCCTCGCCATCGAACAGCGAGACTCTCTCGGCGATCCTGTCCAGCACGGCGACTCCCCCGCCTGCCAGGGGTGCGAAGTCCGCTATGGCCCCGAAGGTGTAGTCGCTGTCCCCCATCAGGATGCCGATGGAGTCGACGGCCGCGAGAGTGTCGGACACGACTGCGGCCGCAACGGCGGCGGGTTCCCCGGGTTCCACGCCGCATGATGCACAGAGCAGCAGGAAGGCGGTCGGAAGGAGTATCCGCTTCATCGATCCTCCTCGGGTCAGGCGTCGGATATCGGCTCGCCCGGGCACGACCCGGCGATCCGTTCTATCGAACCACTGCAGACGCGTTCCATGCGGCCCGCTCGCGGTATCCGGGCACGGCACCGGGCGGGCGGCGGCAACAACGATGCCGATGGAATGGATATCGCCTCACGGGATGGTCATGTCACGCACCGGAATCAATGGGGTGCCCCTCCCGGCGACGTTCCGTGCGCGAGCCGGGCCGGCTTGCAGCATGCCATCCGAAGACCTCATGCAATGGCAGGCATGCGGATGCGTATCAGGGGCAGCCGGTCCGGGCAGTCACCAGGATCGGATGGTCTTCATCCTCTCCAGGGATGAAGGCATCCATATCGACGCATTAACGGCATTTCATAAAGTATCCGCGACATGGCACCCCCCCTGCTCCCCCTTGTGCCGTGGATTCCGTCCCGGGCCGAGAGACCGGGGCGAACGGAAGGAAGCGATGGCTCTCGAACAGGTCACAGCAGGGAAGGTCTGACATGTGGCTCGCGACTTGTTTCGGCTTCTTCAGCGTGGTCAGGAGGGATGGCGACTCCCGGGACGGCATGCTGACCGTCCGGGGAAGGGTGAGGGCCGACCTGGAGGCGTTCCGCAGCGGCTACCTGCCCGGGGCCTCTCCGGTGCACGAACAGGAGAGGGCCGACTACAGGTACAGGTTCAGGGTGGCAGAGGCCGACCTGGCGAAGGCCTTCGAGAGGATCCTGCGCGAGATCGACTACGACGACTTCAAGACGGCGGTCGAGGCACGTCAGGGATGGGTGCGCCACGACATCTACGAACAGGTGGGATCGGTCATGAGGCAGCTCTACTGCTGCGATCAGCCCGCCGAGAAGGAGGAGGCCGCAGTCTGAGCCCCTACCGGCAGATCACCAGCCTCGCCTGATCCTCTCCTCCTTCGATTCTCCCGGTCTGCCGGACAGCTTCAGGATCCAAGCTCCTCCGACGCTCCCTGGCTGACCTGAGCGATCGACGATCCTGAGCGTAACCGGATAAGGACACCATTCCTCCTGTTGATCGACATATTCTGGCGCCCGCCGGAGGATCGTGGCCCGTTAATGCCGGCACAGGCGGGATCACAACGGAGGTGGCTTCGATGGTGTTCGCAGCTGTTTTGGCAACATCCCTCACAGGCTCCTTCGACGTGCTTCCCGTGCCGCTCGCGGAGCCGCCGTTCGAGGCGCAGTACGCCCCGGCCCGGTGCGGAACCTACGACATCCCGGAGCTGAGGCTGCTCGAAAGCACGCCCAACGGCGGCTCGGACTACGAAGACTGGTTCGACCGCTTCGAGGACTGGCCCTCGGTGACTTTCCACGGGGGCGGGAACAACGACGCCATCAGGGGCGAGTGGCTTCCGAACGAAGTGCCGGGCTTCCTCCGTGTCCCCGGGAACGACGAGTTCGACATCTACCAGTTCATCTACGGCGACGAGGCCGACCTGGCCATGTACGGCGACCCGCCGAACCGGTACGGAGTGGTGCTGTGCCCAAGGCTCCTCGCGGTCTACTCCGACCCCACCGATCCCGGATCCTCGTCCGTCCTCGATTTCCTGACCTATGCGCACGGGCCGGATGACGTCGAGGAGGACCTGGACTTCACGTTCCAGCAGCTCAGGTGGGCCGAGGTCGATGACGGGACGCTCTACGTGTCGAACGCCCACAGGACGTACGCCGAGAGCTCGGGCGGGCTCAACGGCTTCGTCACCGCGATCGACCCGGTGACTCTCGAGGTGCTCTGGAGGAGCGAACCGCTTGTCAGCAACTCCGAAAACTTCGTAGTGCTTCGCGACGGCATCATCACGGGGTACGGCTTCACCGGCGAGGACGACTATCTCTACATCCTCAACCGGCATACCGGGAACACCGTCGAGAGGATCCCGGTCCCCTCGGCCCCCGAGTTCCTCTTCGCCGATGGTGACCGGCTCTACGTGCGCTGCTACGATACTGACCTCGTGTTCTCGATCCGGTAGAAGCCGGCAATGGGCAGGGAGTTCACGGCAGTGATCGAGGATGCCGGCGGTGGCGGCGCCTTCGTGAGAATCCCCTTCGACGCGGAGGCGGAATACGGCTCCAGACGGCCGGAAATCATGGCTGTGATCGACGGGGTCCCGTACAGGGGCCGCCTGATCCGCATGGGTCTCCCCTGCCACCTCCTGCCCGTCA
>JAKLEF010000183.1 GCA_022703195.1 Candidatus Fermentibacterota bacterium
GCCATCCCCGGCATGACCTTGTCCTCTAATGGCATATAACTGCCTGTCCGGGGAGGGGAAGCCATGCAGGGGGGCAAATGTCGCAGTACTGCAACGTCGTCATATCGCTTGCGTCCCGGACCCGTCTTTGTTAGCATGAAACATGACCAAGCGTGCGACGCTCACCGAAGCCATCCTGGAAAGCATCTCCGACGGGGTGTTCACCGTCGACTCCGACTGGCGGGTCACCACCTTCAACAGGGCAGCGGAGGAGATCACGGGGACTCCGAGGGAGGAGGCAGTCGGGAGGATCTGCTCCGACGTCTTCAGGTGCAGCATGTGCGAAACGGGCTGCGCTCTGAGGGAAACCCTCGCTAGCGGGCGTCCTGTGATCGGGAGGGCCGGCTTCATCATCGATGCCGGCGGCGCGAGGATCCCCATAAGCGTCTCGACTGCGGTGCTTCGCGACTCTCAGGGCGGGATCGCTGGAGGAGCGGAGACCTTTCGCAACCTGAGCGAGATCGAGGCGCTGCGGAAGGAGCTGAGGGGCCGGTGCGAGGCCGGGGATATCGTCAGCAGGAGCCCTCTCATGAAGAGGATCTTCGAGGTCCTCCCGGCGGTAGCCGCCAGCACCAGCACCGTGCTCGTCCAGGGCGAGACCGGCACCGGCAAGGAACTGCTCGCGAGGACCATCCATTCGATGAGCCCCAGGAGTCGTGGTCCGTTCGTCGCCGTGAACTGCAGCGCCCTGCCCGATACGCTCCTCGAGTCCGAGCTGTTCGGCTACAAGGCAGGAGCCTTCACAGGGGCCGGGAAGGACAAGCCCGGGCGCTTCGCCCTCGCCAGGGGAGGGACGCTGTTCCTCGACGAGATAGGCGAGCTCGCCCCGCCCATGCAGGTGAAGCTCCTCCGTTTCCTCCAGGATCGCGTCTTCGAGCCGCTGGGAGCCATCAAGAGCGAGCCCTCCGATGCACGGGTGATAGCCGCCACGAACCGCGATCTCCATGCGGCCATGGAGGAGGGCGGCTTCAGGGAGGATCTCTACTATCGTGTGAACGTGATGCGGATCGAGATGCCGCCCCTCCGCAGGAGGCTCGAGGATATTCCGATCCTCGTGGACGCCTTCATCGGCCATCTCGACAGGGTGCAGGGAAGGTCGATCCGGGGTGTGAGCCCGGAGGCTCTATCGATCCTGATGGCCCATGACTGGCCGGGGAACGTCAGGGAGCTCGAGAACGTGATCGAGAGGGCTTTCATCGTCTGCACCGGGGAGACGATAGGGATCGGGAGCCTTCCCCCGGAGATGTCCGGCGGTGCGGTCCGGTCACGGCGCCTCCGGGGTATGAGGGAGACCCGCAGGGAGACAGATGCTGCCGCCATCAGGGCAGCCTTCTCAAGACTCGGCGATCGCCCGTCCGCAGTCGCGAGGGAACTGGGCATCCATCGCAGCACCCTCTACAGGATGATGAAGGCGATGGGTATCGATCGGAACAAGAACTGACACCGGCTCTGTAGTTTTTTCGCAACATGCGTCTCCCGTGTTGTTGCATCAATGCAACATTCCGCGCTTTCGCCAATCCGGGCCAATCCGACAACACATTGCTGTGGAATGCGATCTATTGCAGCCCTCCTTCGGGCAAACGGCTTGCTCCTGTAGAATCCGGAGGTGCCGCATGAGGACGGCGATAGCGTGCTGGCGAGATCGGATTGCACCGGTGTTCGACACTGCCTGTTCCATGGTCGTCTCCGGAAGGGACGGAGAACCCGGCGAAGCGGTGGAACTCCCCGAAGGAGGGCCGGCGAGGGTCGAAAGGCTCCGGGATATGGGTGTGGAGCGCCTCGTCTGCGGCGCCATCTCCCCTTTCCTCAACGACCTTCTCGAATCCGCGGGGATCGAGGTGGTCGCATTCGTCTCGGGAGAGGTCTCCGAGATCAACGAGACGCTGAAACGGGGCGGGGATCCCATGGAGGAGCATCCCATGCCGGGGTGCGGAAGGAGATGCGGAATGAGAGGCGGTTCCGGTCGTGGAACGCGCAGCGGAGCGGCTTCCGGATCCGGCCAGGGCCGGGGATGCGGCGGCCGGATGCGCGGTCAGGGAGCTCCCGAGGCCTGCCGTTGTCCCGCATGCGGGTACGAGCAGCCGCACGAGAGGGGTGTCCCCTGCTCAGGCAAGACATGCCCGGCCTGCGGTGCCGTGATGGTCAGAGCATAGAGGAGGTTGGAATGCCTGGTGGAGATGGTACGGGACCGAGAGGAATGGGTCCTCTCACAGGAAGAGGGCTTGGTTTCTGCAGCGGATCCGGAGTACCCGGGTTCTGGAGCGGATTGAGGCGTCTGGGGCTAGCCTGTCGCAGGGGATGGGGCGCAGGTCGGGGAAATATCGTCCCGGGTGCCCGTCCCGGCCTCGAGACCGGCATTCAGGCCGATGACGAGAGACGGATGCTCTCGGCCCGCGCCGACATGCTCAGGGAGGCGCTGGAAGGGATAGAGACGAGGCTGAGGAGCCTCGAGGGCGGGGACGGCGATCCGAAGCAGTCCTGACGGCCGGGGCTTCGAATCGGCAGTTTGCGAACCGCACCTGGCATGATCCGGATGCGGCGGGAGGAAGAATGAGAGTAGCGATCACCTCGCAGGGGGAGACGCAGGAATCCATGCTGGACGAGAGGTTCGGCAGGGCCGCCAGAATCCTGGTCGTGGACACGGAGGACGGCAGGATGGAATCGATCGACAACACTGCCGGAGTCTCGGCCTCCCAGGGTGCCGGTATCCAGACAGCCGAGCGGGTGGCTGGTCTCGGCGTGGGAGCGCTGATCACCGTCCACTGCGGGCCCAAGGCCTTCGCCGTGCTCCAGCATGCGGGCGTGGAGGTCTGGTCGTCACCTCCCGGCACCGTTGCCGAAGCCCTGAAGGGATTCAGGGAGGGCAGGCTCGCCAGGCTCGGTTCCGCCGACGTGGCGACCCACTGGTAGATCTCAACCCCAACAGCCGGAGACCGACATGTCATCCTGGACCTCGCACGACGTTGAGTACGCTAAGCTGCTCGAGGAACTGGGCGGCATCGCCCGGCGGGAGGGGCTGGTCCTCAATCCCGACTTGGAGAGGCTCGACAAGGTAGTGGGCCTCATGACCGAGAACCTCGTCGCCACGGGCAGGAGATACTGCCCCTGCAAGCAGTCTCATCCCCTCGATCCGGGGGCCGACAAGGTCTGCCCCTGCCCCGAATGGAAGGACGAGATAGACTCCGCGGGGAACTGCTTCTGCAGGCTGTTCTACAGACAGTGAGCAGCCGCGGGTCATTCACAGTAGCCGTGGCGTCCGGGAAGGGCGGCACGGGAAAGACGACCGTGGCCGTGAACCTGGCCAGGAGCATGGGTGCTCCGGTGACGCTGCTGGACTGCGACGTCGAGGAGCCCAACTGCTCGCTCTTCCTCGACGGACGCGCCATCTCGACCCGGGTCGTGGGCATCCCCGTGCCGGAAGTCGACGGGAGCCTCTGCGACGCCTGCGGCGAATGCAGCAGGTTCTGCCGGTACAAGGCGATCGTCTCCGTCGGATCCTCCCCGATGGTATTCCCTGAGATGTGCCACGGCTGCGGGGGCTGCACCCTGGTATGCCCAAGGGGCGCGATAACGGAGAAGGAGTTCCGAATCGGGACGGTCGAGCTTTCGGAAAGCGGCCAGGTGACGCTGGTCAGCGGGAGGCTCGACGTGGGCAGGGCGATGGCTCCACCCCTCACGCGAGCCGTGAAGGAACATCTGGATGCCGGAGGGATCAACATCATCGACTGCCCGCCCGGCACCTCGTGCCCGATGGTAACTGCTGTCCGGGGCGTCGACGCGGTCATCCTCGTGACCGAGCCGACCCCGTTCGGGCTGCATGATCTCGAACTCGCGGCCGACACGGTGGCAGATCTCGGCCTCGAGGCGGGGATAGTGGTCAACAGGGCCGGCCCTGACGGTTCCGATATCCGCGGGTTCGCCCGCGGGAGATGTCTGCCGGTGCTCCTCGAGATACCGGATGAACGCAGGGCTGCCGAGGCGTACTCCAGAGGAGAGATTCTGGTGGACGCCATACCGGGATGGAGATCCCTGTTCGAACTCCTCTGCGAAAGGACCGCGGCCCTGGCCGGGGGGCGCGGAACCGTGGAGGCCGGTCAGGGCGGCAAGCGGGGTCCGGGATGAAGGAAATCGTTGTAGTGAGCGGCAAGGGGGGCACGGGCAAGACCAGCGTGTGCGCATCGCTGGCTGTCCTGGCGGCCCCGGCCGTCGTGGCGGACTGCGATGTGGACGCCGCCGACATGCACCTTCTCCTGTCACCGGAAGTCGGTGGGGAAGTCGAGTTCCGGAGCGGCCATTCCGCAGTCATCGATCCCGCGAAGTGCACTGCCTGCGGAAAATGCCTGGAGCTCTGCCGATTCGGGGCAGTCGTCAAAAGTGCGGAAGACCGTTATCTGATCGATCCGGTCGGCTGCGAGGGCTGTTCGGTCTGCGACGCCTCGCTGTCGTTCTGACTTCTCGCCGCGCCCTACAGTCGGAATCGCTGATCAAGTCTCCAGCGGCCCTGGTTGACAGAAGTGGGGTGGCCGCGTTAGATTGGGTAATAGTGGAAGACAGTCCCAGAT
>JAKLEF010000184.1 GCA_022703195.1 Candidatus Fermentibacterota bacterium
ATCGGCTTTCCTGATCCAGAAATCGAGCAGGCGCCACCCCGCGAATCCGTTGCATGGCGGCGAGTATGTCGGCTCGCCGGAATCGTCCGTCGACGACCCCTGTGCATCTCCGTCCCACATGTAGCTCAGGTTCCTGGGCACGACGGCGTAGACAGTATCATCGACGGTGTGCATCCAGAAGGAGGGCGGCATCCCGTCTGCGAAGAGCCGGAGCCCGGTGCCGGGCTCGGTGGTGTAGATCGTGTCACCATCCGCAACCTTGAACAGCACCGTGAAGTGGTCCGAGATCCCGTCGGAATTGGCATCCGCGTCCACGATGCCGTCAGAGCCAGGGTAGTTGTAGAAGTAGTAGATGTCGTCGAGGGGGTCCGCCCAGGAGGCGTCGGGGTTCCTCTGGTAGATGTATTCATCGGCTTCGCTCGCCCTGGACCCGTCGTCGAACTCGTAGTCGAAGGTGGCATCGGGATCGTTGCACCATATCTCGTGGCCGTCGTAGAAGACCATGTCATCCATGTTCGGCTGCGGGCTCGGATCCGCCGAGGCGACGTCCAGATCGGCCATCAGGGAGAAGCAGAAGGCATCCAGAGGCACTCCCGGATTGCCGTGCGCGCTCTGGTGCGTCACTACGATGTCGTTGACCAGGAACCGGTCATAGCCCGGAGTGCTCCAGCTGTAGGCTCTCTGAAAGGTCCTCACGCCGATGGGGTTCTCGTTCTCGGCGTACCAGTCGTCCTCTCCCCAGCTCGATTCCTCCAGTGCAGTGGGACCTGGAGTAAGCTTCATCATCGGGTAGCCCTCCGACGGCCAGAACTCGAAGTCTGTCAGGCTTGTGTAGGATGAGCTGACATAGGCTCCGGGAACCCCGCCGGACGCAACCGCGCCATATGCCGAAGCCCAGATCGAGGAGAGATACAGATATGTGGAGCCTTCACCCCCGGGCCATTCCATGGTGAAGCTACCCCAGGGATCCCCGTACAATCCCACGTTGGAGACCGTCATCCACATCTCCGACAGGTTGTGGAACGAAGTGGCCGCTGCCGGCCTGGCATCCGTCCCGCCGGAAGGGAGCTGCGGAAGTGGGGCCGAGGACTTCGCACCGGAGATGCCTGCAATGACCAGCAGAATGTATGGGTTGATTCCTGTCATCTCAGTCCTGCATCTCCGAGATCACCTCTAGCAGATCCAGAAGGAAGCCTTCGGATCCAGGGTCCAGATCGAGTCCACAGCCGGCCTGCCTGCACATGAACCAGGAATAGATGAACCTACCCTCGATGTAGGCATAGGAGGCACCGCCACCGGCGACCTGGACGGCGTCGAGATCGAACACCCCCTCGCGCAGGGAGTCGCCCTCTCCGAACTGGTACCCGGGGGCTATCTTCAGCAGGCCCTGGGCGCATGCAGCCGCCTGGAGCAGATCGCCTTCATCCCCTCTCACCTGCTGGAGCATCGTCCAGCCCGCGAGGGCATCCCTCGTGATCTGACCAGCCGAGGAGTCCGCATCGAGTGTGGCATAGTCGTACCCGACGTTCTGGCCGACCATGATCCATGAATAGTAGTCGACGCCGCCCGCCTGTACGAGCTCCATCGGGATGTCCACATAGACATGCCCTTCGAAGATGCTGTCGCAGGTGTTGAATGCGCCGGTCTGCGCATTGTAGAGATCGAGACAGGAGACGAGATCGCCCGGGCCGGGAAGGAACCTGTACTTCAGATCGGTATCGTAACCGCCCTGTTCGAGATAGTCACGGATCTGCTGGCCGACCCATATGTCGCCGGAATCGGCGGTCAGGGGGAGCCAGACATCGAGCGATTCCTGCGGGAGATCGGGATCGACGCACTCGAAGACTGTCCAGAGGGTATCCTGCACCTGGACCTGGTTCAGATAACGGACTATCGCGGAGTGGCCGAGATCCTGCTGGATCGCCGCCTGGAAGTAATCGTCCGCGATCACCCAGTGGTTCTCGAGATAGACGCAGGCGATCCCCGCCCCCAGGTATGCGTCCGGCCTCGCTACGTCTATCTCCATCGCCTGTCCGAACCAGTCGAAGGCTTCCTGGTACTGCCCCTGCTGGATCGCCTGCCAGCCCAGCGCCAGGAAGCCGTCGTAGCCTTCCGGTTCCGGCAGGCCGGAGGGATGCTCGACGCATCCCGAAATGCCTGCGACGAGGATCGCAAGGATCGAACACATGACGGTCCGGGAGGGGGCGATGCTCATTCCGGGATCCTCACGAGCCGGGCCACCGCGCTCTGGCCGAGGGCTTCGAGCCTGAGGAAGTAGACTCCCGGGGCGACATCCTCCCCCGATCCGCCGCGTCCGTCCCAGGTCAGGCAGGCAGCTCCCGGTGCCAGTTCACCTGACTGGATCGTTGCGACCAGCCGGCCCGAGATGTCGTAGATGCCAAGCGACGCCGATCCGGCATCAGGGATGGAGAAGCTCAGCGAAGCCTGATCCGTGAATGGATTCGGACAGGCCCCGAGGATTACAAGCTCGGACGGCACGGACGGGGAGGTTACCCCCGGCCCGGACCCGAGCAGGTAGATGCCGCCTTCCCCCGTCTGGGCGATGGTCCTTCCATCCTGGAAACAGCTCTCGACCTGCACCCAACAGTCGCCGTCGAGCCGGAAGATCGAGCATTCCGGACCGTCTGACTCGAAAGAGATCAACCCTTCCACCGCGGGTATCGCTACAGGTCCGGCCAGAAGCTCCTGCAGACCTGCCGTCTGACGGCCCGGATTCGTGGGGCTTCCCGTTGCGAGCCCGGGCTGGTCGGCCTCCGCCATGCTGACGAACTCGCCGGGGGCTACGCTGCCAGCGGGCAGCTCGAGCCGTGCACGGCCGACCTCGAGGATCATCGGCTGCGTCCCACCGTAGGCCACTGCGAATTCGACAGAATCCACGTGCGATATCCCGAGGCTGTCCCACCCCGTGCAGACAAGCTCGTAGCTGCCTGTCTCCCAAGCCGTTACCTGGCCTGTCCATATGGTCTCCGCAAGCGGTTCCATCTCCACGATCGCGCTGCTGTCGGCGACACCCGCCCCGTCGAGATGGGAAACCACGAGGTGCGGTCCGACCCAGTCGAATCCGTAGGGGATCTGCAGGTCTTCCCTGAACAGAGTCGTGAATGCCTGGAGGTACTGCTGGTTCATACCATTCTGCAACGCGGCCAGGATGAGGCTCTTCGGGGCCGTGTCCTGGCTGAACGTGTACCTGAGCTGGGCGGTGCCGCCCGGATTGTTGTTGGTCAGGATCACGAAGGTCCTGTACCCGTCGAGCTGGATCGTGCCGTTGAAGAGAGCGTCGAACTGCAGGGAATCGAGCGACTGGAGCGTGGAGTCGTCCGACATGACCACCCGCCAGGCCACCCAGTTGCCGTCGAGGTTCGGGCCCGATCCGTTGTTCTGGTTGTACATCCCGTCGAACCGGACCGTCGTGTCGCCGCCGGTCTGGTAGTCGCCGCCGAAGCTAGCGTACTGTGCCGCGAAAACCTGTGCGCTCATGCCGTAGCCCACTGGACCTATCCACGTGGGGAACGGGTAGGAGTAGAACTCTCCCAGGAACGAAGCAGGGCTGTCCATGATCGTGAAAGTGTAGCCCGAGCCGTCCAGGAAGTCGTACCTGTAGATGCCCCCTGAGAAGCCTCCGGCGACATGGGCGATCAGGTTGGTGATCAGCCAGTCCTCGTAGAGGGGATAGATCACCGTCTCGATCGCAGAGCTGTCGGGGATCGATGGCTCGATCGCGCGGGCTATCCCGAGCATACCGGATTCGCCGGACTGTGCGATCCCGGTGATCACACCCGACCCGAGCCTCTGCTCCAGATACTCGAACCACAGCAGTTCGCCGCCGAGGTTCTCGCCGAAATCGGCCGCCCTCTGGCCCGAACACCAGGAGACCAGTTCTATCCCGCCTGCCGTGGCGAAATCGTCCAGCCAGGCTTCGATCCCGACCATCCCGTTGAAGGCCGAGGTGAGGCCGTAACAGAGGAACTGCGCGTAGACCCCCAGCCCGCGGGTCACCCACGGGTCTTCAGCTGGATTGTTGGCCACCCGGAGCACCTGCCCCAGCCCTGTCGCCACGGACCAGGTGTGCACCTGCCCGCGGATGTTCGCCCATGTGGTTCCCGGGAGGTTCTTGTACACCCCGAGGTTCACGTAGAACAGGTCGTGGTTGTTCCCGGTGAGGTCGATCCCGTCGTAGTCCTCGGGCCAGGTGCAGACCCAGCTCCCCAGCCTGCTCGCCGGGCCGCCCGGGTTGGGGTAGTAGTCGGGGATGTCCGCGAATGCTATCCACAGCCTGTCATCGGGGTTGCCCGTGACCGGCATCTCGCCGAACACCGAGGTCACGGCTCCATAGACCCCGACACCGGCCCCCTCGAACTGCGCCGAGATGCTGTCTAGCTGGGCCTGGGTCATCAGGCCGTCCCATATCACCTGGCAACTCATGCTGGTGTCGGCCAGGTCGATGAACTGGAAGACCGTTTCGAGCAGGTGATAGCCGTCGGGTCGGCGGCCCGTCACATGGAGGAAGAGGTTGAGCTTGGCCGGTGCGGGCAGGACCAGCCGGGTCGCTACGCTGCCGGTGGCGTGGGCCGATCTTGC
>JAKLEF010000185.1 GCA_022703195.1 Candidatus Fermentibacterota bacterium
ACCTTCGACGCCCAGAGGGCCTGCCCGGTTCCGGTGGTCGACGTCCCGTCGAAGAGAATCGAACAGAAGTCCTCGAAAAGAGGTTCGTTGGCGATCGTTCCCCGGGTGGCCCCGATGGTCGCTATGGCCCCTGCGCCCGGGCTCATGACGAACTCCTCCGACATGCAGTCGGCGGAGACGAGCTCGAAGCTCCCCACGTCGCAGCTCGCGAACACCATCACGGGCAGTCTCGGGCCGTTGTCGATCCGGGCGATGTCGCTGTTGACCAGGAGCTTCTCGTGGCAGATCTGGTCGTGCGAGCCGTGCCCGAAGAACAGGACGGCGAGCCAGCCTTCCGAAAGGGTCTCGACGTAGTCCTCCTGGGCCTCGGGTTTGAACGATTGCATGCCGCTCTCGGGCCAGGGGTACTCGATGAGGTAGAACTTGCCCCTGTCGTACATCGGAGAGATGCAGCTGTCCGCGAGCAGTTCGCACGTGTAGGTGTGCCAGGTCTCGATCGGGGAGCCGTTTCCCCACTCGTCGTCCGCCGTGAGGAGTATCCTGTCGCTCCAGGACCCTGCCGTGTCTCCCGAGCGGTAGGCCGCGGCCTTTGCGACGAAGACTGACACGTCCTGCGGGGAGTCGGCCGGGATGCGCGAGAGGGATGCCTCCGGCAGGAACTGGCCGGGGGTCGTCATGACGTAGAAGTCGTCGAATAGCTGGTCCACGTTGCCGAGCCTCAGCCACGGGGGGAAGAGGCAGGGTTCCGGGGAGTTGCGGTTCAGCACGTCGTAGTGGCCGTCTCCCACGAGGATGAAGTCGGAAGGCACCGGGTCCCACGTGTCGAGGGTCCACGCGATGAACGACCTCACGGCCCCGGGATCGGCCACGCCCTGGCCGAATTCGTCGTAGACCTCGCCCAGCGTGACGAGTTCCGCCTGGAGCCCGCCGGCCTCCACGAGCGCCTCCAGGGGAGCCGATGCTTCGGCGAGGACGTCCGCAGCGATGATCACCGCGTCGGCGCCGTCGAGGGTGCCGACTATCCTGCCAGGCTCGGCGGGGGTGATGGAGTATGGCGTCCTCAGGTCGCCCGGCCTGACAGCCAGGATGCGCGATTCCTGCCCGATGTCCAGGGAGAGGCTGACCGTGCCGCCCTGATCGGAAGCGCCGTCGAGCAGGTCGACCGCATGGTGCCTGGAGCAGTCGAAAACCCTGGCGGGCCCTTCGCCTTCCAGGCCGAGAGAGAGCGTGTACCTCCCGTCGGGGCCGCCCGAAGGCAGGAGGTCGACCCCGCCTGCATCCGCGGGGAGCCTGGGGTACGAGACGGTCATGTTGTCGAAGTAGATGCTCCCGCTGCCGCCCGTGAGGGTCAGGTGCGTGATGATTGTGTTGGATCCTTCGGCGATCCCGACGTCCTCGAGGAGCACGGTGAAGGGGGGAGGGTTGTCCGGGAAGGAGCAGCCGCCCACCGAGTCGCCGTTGAGGGTGATTCTCAGCTGTCCCGTCACATTCCCGGCCGGGACGAACGACAGGAGGATGTCGGCCGGCTCCCCGACCCTCTCGGCCATGAACGGGAAGTAGGAGTCGTAGCTCGTGGAGAGCTGGGTCCAGACCCAGCCGGTCTCGATATCGTAGCCCGGCAGCCAGAAGGCCTCCTGCTCGACGAAGAGGGGGGCGAGGAGGTCGCCCGGCCATGCCGGGGAGCCGTCCGGGGCGGACGGGACGCTCTCCATCCTCCGGCCGGGCTCGCCGCCCCAGGTGAGCCAGTAGACGTTCCGCGTGTCGTACCTGTGCGAGAGGCGCGCGAGCGGGGGTGTCGATCCCGGCGAAGGCTCGAAGCGCCACAGGGCCCTGCCCACGAACAGGATGCTGTCAGCGGCGTCGAAGGTTCCGTCGCCGCCGTCGAGGACGAGTATCGAGACTTCGGATGCGGCATGCGTCTCGTCGCGCCATTCCAGATCGAACATCAGACCGGGGCCGGTCAGCATCCGCAGGGTCTGGGAGCCGGCTCCGAGGATGTCGACTCCGGCGGAGTCGAGCATCGCGCCAGTGAGCATGTAGCAGCCGTCTACCGTAGTCTCGATCCGCGCCCAGGGCATCCCCCAGAAGGGGCTGGCGGCCGTCCTCTGCGCCCTGTGGGGCCACCAGACCACGCCCCCGGGGCAGATCAGCGAAAGGGGGCCGTCGTCGAGGGGCTCCGAACCGGGCGCTCCACCCCATTCCAGGGAGATGCCGACCGATCCGGCGTAGTCGCCGTATCCCTCCCCGTCGAACGGGCTGATCCTTACCTGGGCCAGATCGACACCCATCGCCCTCACGACCGACATCTCGACCACGGCGGGAGGGGGTGCCGATGCCCGGTCATCGTAGACCGTGATCGTGGACAGGCCCGTGCCTTCGAGGTGCGGAGAGACCGCCGGCCTCCCCCGGGGGGCGGGAGGCGCCTCCCTCCTGTCCTCGACCGTGAAGGCGAGCTCGGGCGACGCGCCGGGGGGCAGCGGCACGTAGAATACGATGCAGGGCCTTACCAGGCCGCCTTCGACCGCCCAGGAGGAGAAGCCGGGGATCACGGGGTAGTAGACGTCCCCGTCGGACCGGAAGGACGGGGCGGGGACCTCCACCGAGGTCGAGAAGCCCGCGGGCCCCGACCGGACGTCGGAGAGCACGCCTGCCTGCCCTGCAGGCAGGGCCAGGGCTGTCGCCAGAAGAAGAAGGATCAAGGATTCTCCCCCCGAAAACACGATACTATCGCACCCGCCTCCGGCGGGGCAAGCCCCGCGCGCCCGGGGCTCCGCATATTACATGATATGCCTGGAGGCGTTATGGGTTCCCTTTCGTGGCATCTCGCCTGGAGATACATGAGGCGTCATCCCGAGAGGCGCACGGTGGCGCTGGCCTCGGTGGTCAGCATCTCCGGAGTCGCGCTCGGGGTGGCGGCCCTCATCATAGTCATGGGTGTGATGGAGGGCCTCGAGGGCTTCATCTCGGGATCGGTGACCACGGCCGAGGCCCCGCTGGAGATAGTGCCCGGCTCGGGCGGCGCGCTCTTCATCCCGGATTCGGTCCTGGCAGTCATCGGCGAAGTCCCCGGGATAGCCTCGGTTTCACCGTACATCGAGGGCGAGGCCATCGTCAGGCTCCCCTCGAGGGACCTCGAGACGGGCTGCAGGATCAGGGGGATCGACCCGGTCACGGGCATCGCCTCGTCCGGGCTCGACAGCAACCTGGTCTACGGAGAGCCCAGGCTGCTCGAGGCGGACGGGTTCCCCTGCACGGTCACCGGCCTCTATCTCGCCGAGGACCTCTATCATCCCCTCGGCGACACTCTCATCTTCTTCCCCCCGGAGTCGTTCTTCACTTCGCGGGGATTCGCGATAGGCAGGGCGGTGCTCGCGGGTGCGGTGGAGACAGGCCTGCCCGTCAACGACAGGGCCCTGGCCTATGTCCCGATGGAGCTGGCCGCCAGGATGTTCCTCCCGCGGGGGGGCTGCTCCGGGATCGCGGTGGGGCTCGAGGACGGCGTCTCCCCCGAGGAGGCGGCGGAGCTGCTCGGGCCGGTCGTGCCCGACAGCGTCAGGCTGCGTACGTGGAAGGAGAAGAACCCATCCCTGGCCGCATCCATGCAGCTCGAGAAGATGGGCTCCTTCGCGGCGATACTCCTCATCACGCTCGTCGCGACCTTCAACATCACCGGGACCATCGCGCGCTCGGTCGTCGAACGGCGCCGCGACATATCCATACTCAAGGCGATGGGCGCGTCCAGCCGGCTGATCCTCTCGGTCTTCATCTGGGAGGGTGCCCTTGTCGGCCTGATCGGGGTCTCGGCCGGGCTGGCCCTGGGCCTCACGGGGTGCTGGCTGGTCGGGGGCGCCGGGATCCTCACGCTGCCGGACGTCTATTCCTTCCATGAGCACATACCCGTATCCGTCGTGCCCGCCAGCGTGGCGGCGACCTGCGCGGCCTCCCTCCTCCTCAGCCTGGCGTCCGCGGCCGTCCCGGCCTTCAGGGCGGCGTCGCTGGACCCCCTGAGGGGCCTCCGGGGATGATCCCGGCCGCATCCCTCGGCGCCCTGCTGCTCGCCTCCTTCTCCGTCTCGCCCGCCGACTCGTGCAGGAAGCTCGCGTGCATCGCGGAGATCCCGGAGGAGGCGATCCTGTTCGCCGAGCTCGCGGCGAGGCAGGGCGGGGACGGGCCCATCCTCTTCGCCAGCCTGCTGGAGGCGGCGGGGAGGTTCGAGGAGGCGGCGTCCGCCTACGGCATTGCCCTCGGAGGTGCGGAGGATCCGGCCACGAGGTCCTGGCTATCCGACAGGATGGCCGGCTCGGTCCCCTTCGACACGCTTCTCGTGCTCACGGCCGGGATCACCAACCTGGGCCCCTCGGACGCGGAGGACCTCACGGTCGTGATGCCGCTGCCCAGGCCGCATCCCCCCTGCCAGTCCCTCACGATGCTCTACGGCCCATTCCGCCGGGATGGCGGCAGGCTCCTCGCGCACATACCCGTGCTGGCACCCGGCGAGACTGTCGAGCTGCCCGTGATGCTCCACATCGCCCAGTCCCCCCACACCTTCA
>JAKLEF010000186.1 GCA_022703195.1 Candidatus Fermentibacterota bacterium
TTGGGATCGCATTCGAGCACCGCTGCAGCGCGGGTCACCGAACCGCCGCAGGCCTTCAGGACCTCGGTCACATGCCTTCCCACCGCCCTTTCGAGGGGCTCCATGAGGAAATGACGGTCGGTTCGAGAGGGGGACGGGTCGAATACGAGGTCCTTCTCTCCGAGCTTCGTATCCGTGGAAAAGGCCGCCGCCCTCTGCACCACGTTCCGGAGCTCCCTGACGTTCCCGGGCCAGGGATGAGCCATCAGCCTGCGGAGGACCGGGCCGGGGATGGAGATGTCACGGGATCCCGAGACCTGCCGCGCGAACAGCCCGGCGAGCCCGGGTATGTCCTCCGGCCTTTCCCTCAGGGGAGGCGTCCGGAGGATGATCACGGAAATCCTGTAGTAGAGATCGGATCTGAAGCGACCGCCACCTGCGAGTTCTGCCGGGTCGGCATTCGTGGCGGCCACCAGCCTGAAACCGGCTTTCATCTCGGTGCTCGCTCCCAGCGGCCTGAACCTCCCGGTCTCGAGAACCCTGAGGAGCTTGGCCTGGAGGGCGGCAGAGAGGTTCCCGATCTCATCCAGGAACAGCGTTCCCCCGTCGGCTTCGGCGAGCAGCCCGGGCCTGTCGCTGCGGAGATCGGTATACGCTCCCCTCCTGGCTCCGAAGAGCTCGGATTCGAGCAGGCCCTCCGGGATCGCCCCGCAGTCGACTGCGACGAACGGACCCCCGGGTCGTCCGACGCCATGCAGTCCCCTGGCCACCAGCTCCTTGCCGGTTCCGGTCTCGCCAGTGACGAGTACAGGCAGATCGAGCCTGGCCACCCTGCTCATGGCCGACTTGAGCTCCATTATGCGTTCGGATCCGCCCCTTATCTCGGGGAACTCGTCTCCGGCAGCGTCGGGCCGCGGAGTCTCGACCATCTGGCCGAGGACGGCGGAGACGAGGGGGGCGATCATGCGCGCGTCAGAGAGGTCGGAACCCGATCCGTAGACGGGAGGAGGCCCGTCATCGAGCAGCACGCCAGCCTCGGGCGATGACGACAGGCTCTCGAGCCCGAGCCTGCCTGCGAGTTCATCCAGGCTCTCGAGGCCTGCCGAATGACCTCTGTACCATTCCGAAAATGCGGACAGGACTGCCGCTACACGCTCCGCAGTCTCGGGAACGCATGCGGACGAGGGTGGTTCGAGGGGCGAGGTGATCCTGCCGAATCTCTCCGCGGTCTCCTCGTCCATCTTCGACATGAGTTCACGGCGGACCGCCCGGAGGGCTTCGAGGACCGCCCGGTCCCTGCCGTGCCCGAACCTGGATGCCAGCACGCATGCCCGCAGAGGGGAGGGGAGCCCGACGAGCCTCGAGAGGGCATCGGAACGTGCGTCATCCGGCCCGGTGACGATCCCGGCCTCCAGCTCCTCACTCGCGAGACCGAGTCCGGATGCGAGCCCGCGGAGCGCCCCCGGCTCCGGGGGCTCTCCGGCCTCCGCGAGCGCGATGCCTGACAGCAGCGAGAGATGCCTGTCCCCGAGGAGGCCTGCGAGCGCCCTGGAGTGCCTGAGGGCGGCCCTGGCCTCGTCTGATTCGCCGGCCATGTCCAGCATGACCCCCTTGTAGAGGAGACACAGCCCCTGGCTCAGCGGCATGCCGAGCTCGGCCGACCTCGCGGCGCCCCTCTCGGCCCTGGAGAGGGCTTCCTGTCCGCCTCCGACAAGGGCTGCGGCGCACGAGTCGACCAGATCCAGTGTGATCGAGCCAGTGGAGCCGGGCTCGTATCCCGGGAGCCTCCCGAGGACGGCCCTGGTCCGCGCCGCATCCTCCAGGAGACCCATCCTGGATTCGAGCACGAACATGTCGATCTCGACCGGACGCCTCGCCCGGAGACCGAGTTCCGAGGACAGCAGGGAAGAGAATCTGTAGTCCTCGAGGGCTTCCCTCCACATGCCGAGCACCTCGCGCACCCTCCCCCGCTCCTGCAGGCTGCGCGCGAGCCCCGCGGAATCGGCGCGGTCGCGGTCTATCGCGACAGCCTCGTCCGCCGACAACGAGGCGTCGGAATAGAAGCCAAGGCGCATCTGCATAGTGCACCGGACACAGAGCAGGCCTGATCTGCCCTCCGTGTCACCGGAAGCGAGAGCCTCCTCGGTCAGGACCAGAGCCCCGGCGGGATCGCCGCGGAGATCTGCGACGGAGGCCCTCCGGGTGACCGATTCGGGGTCCGAGAAGCCGGCGAGGCACTCCTCCGCTTCGGCCAGCCTGCCCATGTCGAGGAGGATGTCCGAGAGCAGCCTGGCCCTGGCCGCAGGGTGACCCTGAACCCCCGGAGCCGTGAGGGCACGCTCGGCCTCCGAAGGAAGGCCCGACTGAAGGAGCGCCCCGGCTCTCACCAGGCCGTCCTCCGGGCCGGCCGTGGCCAGGGCCTCCGCCGGCCTGCCCGTCTTCAGGACGCCCTCTGCGGCCCGCCCCCTCATCCCGGGAGGCAGCAGCCCCTTCTCCCATGCAGCGGCGATGTGTCGGAAGGCCCCCTCGGCCCAGAGATCGTCAGTGTCGGCCGCGGGCGGGCGCCGGACCTCACCGTGGGACCTCCTGGTCAGGGGACCGTAGCACGAAGGCCCTGTCCATCCGGGAGAGCCCGCCTCGAAAGGGACGTCCTCCGCAAGCGAAGGCCCGTCATCGAGTTCCAGCATCTGGGATCCGGGCAGATCCTGGAGTGACCCGGCGGAAGCCGCGGAGACGATGAGACGGAGATGCGGAGGTTTCGTCTCCGCCATCTCGGACAGCATGTGGAGCAGATCCGGAGAGGCGAAGTCCGCCTGGTCGACGACCAGCAGGCGGGTCACGCCGGAGACCCCGGGGAACAGCGCCGAGATGAGATCGGGCGCCGATAGCGTCCTCCTCGAGCCGGGCGGGATGCCCGGCAGGGGCCTGCCCTCCTCGAACGGAGAGCATCGGATGATCCTGGCAGGCCACCCTCTCCTCGTCGCGGCGCAGACTGCCTCGTCGAGCACGGCGTCCCGCGTCTGCCAGGCCCCACCCAAGATGACCGAAACAGGCCGGTCTGGAAGCCTCGGAACGGGCTCCGGCGCCGCCCGCCCGGGGAACAGCCCCGATTCGGAGGCCGCCTGTGCCCTCTTCCGGGGAGAATGGGAGGTCAGCTCCTCCGCGATGCGCATGAGCCGGGGATCGCTTCCGAACCTCTCGACGAAGACCTTCAGGTAGCAGCCGAACTGCCAGAAGTCGGACCATGGGCCGCAGAAGCCCCCTGCCGCGACTTCAGGGGCCATGGATGACGGTGGAGCCGAAATGCAGGCGTCACCCCACAGTACGGTCGCGACCCTGCCCCCCGATGCTGCGAACGGGAGGGAGGCGAGATCGAGATGGAGGAATCCGGCTCCGTGAAGCGTCTCGAGGGATCGCGCCACCTCCCCGGGCTGGGGGAGGTGCCTGTCGATGCCGCCGGGATCGTCGAGGGGGATCGAGAGAGTGTACCTGTCGGGACCAGTCGATGCGAGGCAGGAGGGCACGACCACCCCTTCGACGGATACCCGCGATATGGCCTCGAACCAGGCCCGGACCGCCTTCTCCCCGATGCCGGAAGTGAATGACCTGGAGAGCGACAGCCCGCTCCCGGACTCCGATACGGCCTCCTCCCTGCCTCCCGGGAGGAACCTCCTGGAGATGCATCTCGGTTTGCGCATGCCAAATTATCCCGCATTGGAGTCCGGTGGTCAACCAGGCAACGGCAAGATTGGCAAGATGATGGAAATAGCATCCCGGACCGCTGTCTTCCATGGCAGCTGTGATGCGGGTTCCTTTGTGAGCAATCGGGGAAATAATCCCTATCTGCGGAAAATATGGCAGAGAAGAGAACGCGCTCCTGGGGGGGCTGATCTGCCATGTGCAGGTACGGCATGGCGTTGCAGCTCTGGCATCAGGAATGCTATACCAGAATCAAGGAGGTGCCGATATGATGGTTCTCATGATATGTCTTGCAGTCGCTTCTGCCGCACCGTCTCCTGCCGCCCCCGCGTGGGAGGGAGATGACCTCCGGCTCGACCGCCCGGTCATCTGCCGGAGCGATGCGGGATCCGTGCTCCAGTACGACGACGGTACGGCCTTCTGGCTGACATGGGGCGGGCTTTCCAGGGGCGTCTGGTTCGACGTGACCGACTTCGAGCCCATGGATGAGGCCTGGGGTCTCGGCATGGTCGAGCTCTGGTTCTTTTGTCACTCCTCCTACCCCTGGGATACGGCTTCCTTCTACCTGGAGATCTACGGGGGAGACGAGGGAGGGCCGGAGGACCAGATCTCGCAGACTTCCGTGACGGCTTCGCACATGGGGCCCACCATGGTGTACTTCGACCCGCCGCTGGATGTGCCGGACGACTTCTGGGTGCTTGTGAACACGGAGATGTCGGCTGGCGGCTGGCCTTCGCTGTACGGGGACGACGGGCCGAACTTCACCGGAGCGTGCCACAGCTTCACGAGCGATGACTTCCTGGTCTATGAGCCGTGGGACTTCGGCGACTTCTTCATCAGGTGCCACGGCCTGCCGGTATCGTCACTCAC
>JAKLEF010000187.1 GCA_022703195.1 Candidatus Fermentibacterota bacterium
TGAAAGAGGTGTCGAATACTCGTTTAAATCCTAGACGACGCATTGCGGCAACCATTTTGCCGTCGAAATCAACGCCGGGTTTGAAGCCGAATTCCTCGGCCAAAGTTACGGAAACCGCGGGGGCGTGCTGCACTACGACCGTCTTGCTCGGATCGTTGAGAGCCTTCAGCACGTCGTTGACGTTGCTGTGCTCGTGCAAAGCGCCGGTAGGACAGATTGTTACGCACTGGCCGCAGTTGATGCAGCTCGACACGTTGAGCCCCTCGTCGAAGGCGGTGCCGATGTGCGCCCTGCTGCCCCTGCCGATGAAGTCGATCGCCGAGACGCCCTGTATCTCCTCGCAGACCCTGACGCACTTGCCGCACAGGATGCACTTGTCCGGGTCGCGGACTATCGCGGGGCTCGAGAGGTCCAGCTTCCAGTCGTTCCTGGAACCCGCGTAGCGCCTCTGCCTGACTCCCAGCTCGAGGGCGTAGCCCTGCAGTTCGCAGGATCCGTTCCTCGCGCAGTAGAGGCAATCGTCGGGATGGTTGGCCAGGAGGAGCTCGACGATCGTCTTGCGCGCTGCTATGGCGTCTGGGGAATGGGTGAGGATCCTCATCCCGGGCGCCACCGGGAACGAGCAGGAGGGCACGAGCCTCCCGTCGCCCTCGAGTTCGACCACGCACATCCTGCACGCGCCCGAAGGCGGAAGCCCGTCGATGTAGCAAAGGGTCGGTATGGATATCCCCGCGCGGCGCACGGCCGTGAGGATGGTCTCGCCGGGCTCCGCCTGGACCGCCCTGCCGTTGACTGTGATCTCTATCATGGTAAAACCCCTGCCTTACTCGGCGGAGACGGCCCCGACGGGGCACACTTCCCTGCAGCCGCCGCAGCCTATGCATCTCTCGGGAACTATATGGTGGGGGCTCTTCCTGGTTCCGAGGATCGCGCCGGACGGGCAGGCCTTGGCGCACAGGCCGCATCCCACACACTTCTCCGGGTCTATCGAGAACACGAGCAGGCTCTTGCACTGGCCCGCCGGGCACTTCCTGTCGTAGACATGGGCCTCGTACTCGTCCCTGAACCAGCGGATGGTGCTGAGCACGGGATTGGGGGCGGTCTGCCCCAGTCCGCAGAGGCTGGTCTTCCTGATGATCGATCCGAGCTGCTCGAGGTAGACCACGCCCTTGAAGCGCTCTAGGGCCTGGCGGTTCTTCTCGTCCCTCCGACCCGTGGTTATCGCGTCGAGGATCTCGAGCATCCTCCTGGTGCCCTCGCGGCAGGGGATGCACTTGCCGCAGCTCTCCCGCTGGATGAAGTCCATGAAGAACCGGGCCACGTCGACCATGCAGTTGTCCTCGTCCATCACGACCAGGCCGCCGGAGCCCATCATCGCGCCGAACTTCTTCAGCGACTCGTAGTCGACCTCGAGGTCGAGATGCCGGGCCGGGATGCAGCCGCCCGAAGGCCCGCCGATCTGCACGGCCTTGAAGGCCTTCCCGTCGGGTATGCCGCCGCCGATCTCCATCACGATCTTCTCGAGGGACGTGCCCATCGCGACCTCGACCAGACCCGTCCTGACCACCTTGCCGGAGAGGGCGAAGACCTTGGTGCCCTTGCTGCCCTGGGTGCCCAGGGCGGAGAACCATTCGGCGCCGTTCCACATGATGTCCGGCACGTTGGCCAGGGTCTCGACGTTGTTGATGGCCGAAGGCTTTCCGAACAGGCCGGATACCGCGGGATAGGGCGGCCTCGGCCTCGGCATGCCGCGCCGGCCCTCGATGCTGTTCATCAGGGCGGTCTCCTCGCCGCAGACGAAGGCGCCGGCCCCCATCTTGATCTTGATCTCGAGATCGGTGCCGCTGTCCAGGATGTTCCTGCCGATCAGGCCGCGCTCGCGGGCCTGCCTGATGGCCTCCCTGAGGCGTTCTATGGCCAGGGGGTATTCCGCCCTGATGTAGAAGTAGGCCTGCGTGGCTCCGATCGCGTATGCGGCTATCGCGATGCCCTCTATCACCCTGTGGGGGTCACCCTCGATGACGGCCCTGTCCATGAAGGCACCGGGATCACCCTCGTCGGCATTGCAGATCATGTATTTCTGGTCGGAGGGGGACTCGAGGGCGAGGCGCCACTTGCGACCCGTGGGGAACCCTCCGCCCCCGCGACCGCGCAGCCCGCTCCTCTCCATCTGCTCGCACACCTCTGACGGTGTCATGCTCCTGAGCATCCGGGCGTAGGCCCTGTAGCCACCGTGCGCCAGGTACTCGTCGAGGCTCGAGGGGTCGATCAGGCCGCAGTTGCGCAGCACCCAGCGGGTCTGCCCGGCGAAGAAGGGATGCTCGGAGAGGAGTCCCGCTCCATTCCAGGGAGTCTTCGTGGCCGGCTCGTACTGGCCGATCAGGTTGCCGGCCGGCACTTCGCCGGCGAATACGGCGTCGAGTATCGCGGGGGCGTTCTCGCCCGTCACCTGCGAGAAGGAGAGCCTGGGCCTGCCGGGGAGCTGCACGTCCATGATGGGTTCGAGATAGCAGGCTCCTACGCAGCCGACCTCGACGACGGAGACGGGTTCCTTCCTTCCGGCGATCCATGCCCTCACGGCCTCGATGGTCCGGCCGGCGCCGGCTCCCAGTCCGCAGGTGCCGGTACCGACGAAGACGACAGGTTTCTCGACATCCCCGCGGAGGAACTCTCCAGCCGCGGCGGCCCTTATGTCAGAGCAGCCGGCGTTCTCGTGGCAGAGCGGCCCGCTCTTGATGCACTCCACGACCTCCGGGCAGATCCTGCCGGAGGAATGCCAGCAGCCGTCACAGCACTTCTGATCCAAAAGCCCCGGCATGTCAGGCCTCCCTGGTTTCTGCCGTCTGCCTGCAGTCACGGATCAGCCTAGCGGCTTCGTCGGGGGAAACCCTCCCGTGGACTGCGCCGTTGATGCTGATCACCGGAGCAAGAGCGCAGGCTCCCATGCAGGCGACGATCTCGAGGCTGAAGAGGCCGTCGCGCGTGGTTCTGCCGGATTCGATTCCCAGTTCGCGCTTTGTCCTCTCCAGCACCTTCAGCGAACCCTTCACGTGGCAGGCCGTACCGCGGCAGACCTGCACGTGGAAGCGGCCGACCGGCTCGAACCTGAACTGGTTGTAGAAGGTCGCCACTCCGAAGATCTTGCTGACCGGAAGCCTCAGCTTCCGCCCTATCAGCACCACCGCCTCCCTGGGCAGGTAGCCCAGCTCATGCTGAGCTTCCTGCAGGATCGGGATGAGAGAATCCCTGCCCGTTCCCGGGTGTTCAGACACAATCCGGTCGATCGTCGATCCGAGATCCTGAGTCATTTCCGCTCCAGCGCGGCTCTCCTGGCGAAGAAGGCCACTGTTTCCAGGGACATCGTCATGTCCCTCTCCTCGAGGAACACCCCTTCAGGAACCCTCAGGGGCACAGGTGCATAGTTGAGTATCCCGTGAATGCCGGAGGCGACCAGGAGATCCGTCGTCTCCTGGGCACGCGCTGCCGGCACTGCCAGTATGGCGGTAGCTATGGACTCGCGCCCGAGCACCGCCGTGAGCTCCGACATCGGATGGCATCTGCAGCCGTTTATGACCCTCCCGGTCTTCTGTGGATCGGTGTCGAACGATGCGGTGATCCTCAGGTTCGGCCGCCTGCCCGAGAAGTACGAGAGGATGGCCCTGCCGAGGTTGCCGACCCCGACGAGAGCCACTCTCTGGACTTCGGGATAGTCGAGGACCTTGGAGATGCCGTCGATCAGATCCTTGGTCCTGTAGCCCTTCCCGGGGCTCCCGGAACACCCCGTGGACATGAGGTCGCGCCTCACCTGTGCCGGAGTGACGCATGCGAGCAAGGCCAGCTCGTGGGAGAAGACGTGCTCCCTTCCGCAGGGAATGCTGGATTCCAGCAGGCGCCTGTAGAGACTCAGCCGCCCGACCGTCTTGCTCGCGATCGTGACACCGTTCATCATTTACATGAATCTTTCAATGAGATTTGTGAACTTCGTCACAGCAATGCTAGGCAAATATCACTCCGTTGTCAACCCGCCTCTGTCCGGGACATCCCGGATCAGGGTGTCCTGGTGGCGTCCAAGAGCCGCGGAGGTCCGCCTCCATCCACAGTGAGAACGGGCACGGACCCGCATGTGTCGGGGGTCAGGCATAGGGAGGCATCCCCGGGCGGCATGGATGCTTCGACAGACTCAAGGAAGCGGCGAGTGGCGCCTGATGCCGATATGCGGGAGAGCCACGGCCCCGGATCGGTGATCGTGCCGCCCTGAGCCAGGGTCGATTCGAAGAACGATGCGAATTCCTCGTCCTCCGGAGCGGGGGTCGAACCCGAGTCGCCCATGGCGAGAAGGGTCACCAGGCGGGCCCCGCTTGACAGGACGAACCCGGCGGCGGCCCGGGCATTCGAGAAGCAGGCCATGATCACCGCGTCAGGTTTTTGAGTTTTTAATTCAGCTGCGCTGACAGCACGGTTGAAATCAACCTGCGTGGAATATTTTTTCAGCTGACGCATTGCCCAGTCAACCCAGTCCATGAATCCCTT
>JAKLEF010000188.1 GCA_022703195.1 Candidatus Fermentibacterota bacterium
GCCGGGTGCGACGTTGAAGCGGACCTCGCCCGCCTCGCCGCTGAAGCGATCCTCGCCGATGAAATCGAGACGGAGGTCGAACTGGCCGGAGGTCAGGGGCAGGAGCGAGAAGTCGATCCTGTCGCCGGCGGTAAAATCGGTGATCACATCCCGCCGGCCTGAGGCCGGAACCCCCTGCCCGCAATGAAGGAACCATCCGCACGCACCGCGGTCGCATGGATGTCCGGAGCGCTGCTCTTCCTCGCCGCGGCCGGTGCGCTGATCCTCGACACCGAGCGCAGGCAGGCCAGGAGGAACGCCTGGAGCGAACTCGAATCCATCGCCGGATTCTCCTCCGGGCAGGTCGGTATCTGGCGCCTCGACCAGATCACAGACGCCGGCATGATATCGACCGATCCTATGCTGACTCCTGCAGTCTCCGACTATCTCGAATCACGGTCGGCACCCTCGGCTTACCTGCTGGAATCGATCTTCCGCCAGACCATGCTCGAGCACAGCTATCTCGACGTCATGCTGGTGGATTCCTCCGGAGCGCTGCTCGTCTCGGGATCTGATCCTCCGCTTTTCACCGGCGGCCTGCCCCGTGATCTCGTCACGACGGCTGCCGATACGCTCACCCCGTCCTTCGTGGACATGCACCTGCACGGAGGCGACTCCGTGCCGCACATGTCGGTGATCGCACCTCTTTCTGATGACGAAGGCCGGATACGGGTCCCCCCGGCGTACCTCGTCCTGATCAGCGATGCATCATCCTTCCTCGATCCGATCCTCAGGCCAGGGCCTTCCATCGGTGACGCCGTCGAGGTCGCCCTCATCGAGGTGCGGGGCGACGATGTCGTGTATCTCAACGAACCGGAGCACTCGGGATTCTCGGCCCTCGAACTGCGAATCCCAATGTCCGATGCCGGGCAGGTGGAGGCTCAGGCTGCCTCCGGCGCCCGGGTCTGCCTGTCGGGAACGGCCTATCATGGCGGGAGGGTGCTCGCCGCGGCAGCGCCGGTGCAGGGCTCCCCGTGGATCCTGATCGCGATGATGGACGAACCGGCAGCCACAGGCGGCCTCCGCGCAAGGTTCGGGCTCCTCATGGGCCTGTTCGTAGTGTCGGCGTTCGCGATCTGTCTGGGGGGGCTGTTCCTCTGGCAGCGCGAGAAGAAGCGCCACTTCGAGGAGCTCTATCGTTCCGAGTCGCGTCTCAGGGCCTCGCAGGACCGGCACGGAATCACGCTCCGCGCTGTCGACGACGCAGTTGTCTCTACCGATCTCGACGGAAGGGTCGATCTGATCAATCCCGTGGCCGAGGAGCTCACGGGCTGGCATGGTTCGGAGGCCTTCGGCCGG
The DNA here is from genome assembly GCA_022703195.1 of Candidatus Fermentibacterota bacterium. Classification (GTDB taxonomy): domain Bacteria; phylum Fermentibacterota; class Fermentibacteria; order Fermentibacterales; family Fermentibacteraceae; genus Fermentibacter. The sequence continues at coordinate 1,339 of JAKLEF010000188.1, forward strand.
CCGGTCGCCGATGTCTTCAGGATCGTCGATCCCGGAACCGGCGAACCGTCTGCCGATCCCGTCGCCGGGGTCCTGGCCGGCGGGAGCGGCACGCGCCCGTCGGACAGCATCCTGGTCTCGCGCGACGGCACGCGTACCCCGATCGAGCATTCCGTCTCACCGATCTTCGACTCGGGCAAGAAGCTCACCGGAGTCGTACTCGTGTTCCGCGACAGGACCGAGGAGCGGCTGGGCAGGGGCATGGTCGAGATCAGGCTCGAGCTCATCCGCCGTATCGCCGAGCTCCCTCCGGGTGAGTTCCTTGCTTCTGCGGCCGGGCTGGTGCTGTCGCTCGTAGGAGCGGAGGAGGGATTCTTCTGCGTGGTCGGAGCCGGCGATTCCTCCTGCCCCCCGCAGCCGGGACCGGCGCTGGAGGATGTCTTCCAGAGGTGCATCAGGGATGGCGTACCTGCCTCCTCGCCGATCTCCGGAGGGCAGGCCATGGCTGCAGCTGTGCCGGTCTCCCGGGATGGCACGACAGCCGCGGTGCTGGCCGCCTACGGGATCCCGCAGATCCTCTTCCATCGCAGGATGCAGATCCTCGAGTACTTCGCCTCCGTGATCCTCGATCTGGTCGAGCGCAGGGGCACGGAGGACGCCCTGAAGGAGAGCCAGAGATGCTACCGCGAGATCTTCGAGGGCAGCAGGGACGGCATGGTCATGGCCGGCCCCGGCGGGCTGATCATGGAGGCCAATCCCGCCTACTGCGAAATGCTGGGATACACGCCCGGCGAGCTCGTAGGCGCGGTCGACACGCTGGCCGCGACAACCTCCCGGGATGAGGGGATTCCGGCCGAGCCTCAGGCCGGCGGAGGGGAATCCCAGTCCGGCTTCTATGCCATGAGACTGCTCAGGAAGGACGGCACTCCGCTGCTCGTGGAGGTCAGGGCCTATTCGGTGCCTGGCGTGGGTGGAGGGCAGGGATACCGGTGGTACATCACCAGGGACATCACCGAGTCCGAGCGGCTCGGCCTCGAGACCGAGAAGCTCCGGACGCAGCTGGAACAGGCCCAGAAGCTCGAAGCCGTGGGGCGTCTGGCAGGCGGGGTGGCTCACGACTTCAACAATCTGCTCATGGGTATCCTCAACTATGCCGAACTCTGCAGGGAGAGCACGGCTCCTGGGAACCCGCTGCGCGAATGGATCGACGAAATCGTCCACATCGCCGACCGGTCCATCGAACTCGTCAAGCATCTCCTGGCCTTCGCCCGGAGGCAGCCCGTGTCGCCCCGAGTGACGGACGTCAACGACGCGATCGCGAGCATGATGAAGATGCTCGGCAGGCTCATCGGAGAGGATGTCGACCTGCACTGGCTCCCGGGAGCGGGGGTCCCCCCCGTGATGATAGATCCTGCCCAGCTCGACCAGCTCCTGGTCAACCTGGCGCTCAACGCGCGCGACGCATTCGAGGGCCCCGGCGTCCTGACCATCGAGACCGCCCGCACCGAGCTCGACGAAGACTACTGCCGGAGCCGCCTCGACGTGAAGCCCGGCATCTACGCGATGATCATCGTATCCGACAACGGCATCGGGATGGATGCCGAGACCGTTGAGCACATATTCGAGCCCTTCTTCACCACGAAGGATGTGGGCAAGGGGGCGGGGCTCGGCCTTGCCACGGTGCACGGCATCGTCAGGCAGAACGAGGGTTTTGTCAGCGTCTACTCCGAACCCGGCCAGGGAAGCACCTTCAGGGTGGGCTTCCCCGCGTGCGATGGCAGCCCCGAGAGGCACCGGACCGAATCACCCGCCGAGCCCCGCACCGGGAAGGAGACCGTGCTGCTCGTCGAGGACGAGGCATCGGTCAGGGCGACGGTCGACGCCTTCCTGGTGAGGCTGGGATACAGGGTCATCTCTGCCGAGTGCCCCGAGCATGCCCTGGAGCTGATGGCCGCCTCCAGCGAACGGGTGGATGTCCTCGTGACGGATGTGGTGATGCCGGGCATGAACGTGCGCGAGTTCGTCGACCTTGTCGGGAAGGCCAACCCAGGGATGAAGTGTCTCTACATGTCGGGGTATACGTCGAATGTTATCGTCCACAGGGGCATCCTCGACGATTCGGTCGACTTCCTCGCAAAACCCTTCACCCGAGACCAGCTCGGCCGCAAGCTCAGGGAGATCCTCGGCAGACCGGCGCCCGGAGGTTCAGCATGATACTGCTGCTCGCTGCATGTGCCGCGTTGGAGCCTGAAACGCTCTGGTCCGCCGTGGGGAACGGCGGGGTGTACGCCTGCGTATGCCCGGGCGATCTCGATGGCGACGGAGTGCCGGATGCCGTCGCCGGCCTCTACTACTCCGACGAGGAGCCCACTCTCCAGGCGCTGTCCGGAGCCGACGGCTCGGTCATCTGGACGTCCGACGAGTGCCAGGGGGTCTATCAGGACGAAGGCCTCGCCGTCGCCGGTGATCTCGACGGAGACGGCATCCATGACGTCCTCGTCTGCACGCCTGGAGGATACGACCCCCCGGGCAGGTGCCTCATCGCCGTCTCGGGAGCTTCCGGTGGCGTCATCTGGCAGTGGAGCTGCTACCTGTACGGCCCCAACCACGGATGGGGATACGGAGCCTGTGCTCTGGATGACTTCACCGGCGACGGGAGACCCGAGGCGGTGGGCTCGTTCGGTGGAAATTCGAACGATCACGACGGAACCGTGGTATGCATCGACGGGGCCCTGGGAGACACGTTATGGACGGCGTCCGGCTTCCTCGACGCAGTCGAGGACGTCTGCCCCTTCCCTGACGTCGATGGCGACGGAGTCCAGGAGGTCGTCGCCGGTGTGGGCGGCAACTCCCTCGCCCTCCAGCAGGTGTGGCTGCTGTCGGGAGCTGCCGGCTCCCCGCTCTGGTCCGCGGACGTAGACGGCGACGTGATGTGCTTGGGTACATCCGACAGGGACGACACCTTCCCCGCGATCCTCGCCTCGACCTTCGACGGGAAGGCTGTCTGTCTCGACCAGTCGGGCAATCCGCTCTGGTCGGTCTCACCGGGCGGGATGCTGCTTGATATCGAGGGAGGTCCCGATCTGGACGGCGGCGGCACCGGCGAGGTCGCCCTGGCGGCTGACAACGCCGGCGTCAGATGTCTCGACGGCGAGGACGGATCGACCCGGTGGACGTATCCGTCCGGCTCCAACACCTGGA
>JAKLEF010000189.1 GCA_022703195.1 Candidatus Fermentibacterota bacterium
AGGAGGATGTCCCTGAGGTCTGGCCTCGCATGCAGAACCGCCTTCTACGGATGCGGGGGCCTCGCCCGGGAGCTGTCCAGGCACCTGAGCGGGAGGGGCGCCTTCCCGGCCGTCCTGCACGGATTCGTGAGGCCCTCGGGGGGGTCGGACGCGCCCGTGGTCGACGCCGAGCGCGTGGAGGACCTGGAGGCTTTCCTGAAGGACGAGGCGATAGGCAGGCTGATAGTGGCCGACACCACGATATCCCGGGAGGAGACGGCCGACGTGGTCTGCGCGTGCGAGCATGCCGGGGTCCCCTACATGCTGGTCCCCGACGTGTTCACGATGGTGAGCCTGACCACCCGGTTCACCAGCCTCGGCGGGACCACCCTGGTCGAGTCGGTGGCGCCTCCCCTGAGCGGTGCGAGGATGGTCACGAAACGCCTCCTGGACATCGCCCTGGCATCCGCCGCCGCGGTGCTGCTGCTCATCCCGGGGATCCTGATCTCACTCCTGATCCTGCTCGATGACGGGATACCGGTCTTCTACGTCCAGACCCGCCTCGGGAGGAGGAACAGGCCCTTCCGCATGATCAAGTTCAGATCGATGAAGGTGGGCGCCGATGCCATGAAGCCGGGGCTCCTGAACCGCAACGAGGCCTCGGGCCCCCTTTTCAAGATGAGGAGCGATCCGCGGGTGACGAGGTCGGGCGCCTTCCTGAGGCGATGGAGCCTGGACGAGCTGCCCCAGATCATCAACGTCCTGAAGGGCGAGATGAGCCTCGTCGGACCCCGGCCGCCCCTCCCCGAAGAGGTGGCATCCTATACCGAGAGGCAGCTCAAGAGGCTGCAGACCGTTCCGGGAATCACCGGGATATGGCAGGTTTCCGGAAGGAGCCAGCTGGGATTCGACGAGATGGTGAAGCTGGATTTCTACTACGTCGACAACTGGTCGATCTGGCTCGACCTGTCGATACTCCTTCTGACGATCCCCGCCGCGCTCTCGAGGCGCGGCGCCTACTAGGGGGATGACGGGTGCGGAAGCGCGCCGTCGGAGCGGGGATGTCCGCGGAAGTGTCATTTCATGTGTCCCGGATCGAAGGTATCCGACCCGGGAATGGGAATCGATGAAGGTGTAGTTGTCCATGGTCGAGGGCCCGACGCCCTGATCTCCCGGATCGAAGGAATCCGACCCGGGCTGGAGGATGCGATGGAGCACAAAGTCGTCACGGCCTCGTGGAAGAGCAGGGGCACGCTGGAGAAGGTCATCCGCGACATGGAACCCGACGGCTGGTGCGTGGCGACCCTGGGAGAGGTCTTCAGCGGGAGCGTCCTCGTCATGATAAGGGGCGGGGGCATGTGGACCCACGAGGTGATACAGCTCTTCTGGAAGATGAAGGACAACGTGGCCGGGATGATCAGGGAGAAGGAGAAGGAAGGCTGGATAGTCGCGGCCATAGGCGACTGCCTGGGCGGTGCGGTGATGATACTCAAGAAGCAGGTGAAGTAGCCCCGGCCGCCCCGAGTATGCTCCTGAGGATCGCTATGCTGGCCGCGTAGGCCGGGGCCACGCCGGACCCTCCAAGCGGCACCGACAGGAGGTCGCCCGACAGGGGCGCGTCGGAGGCGTAGTAGGCCACCCCCACCTTTATCCCCGGATCGACCCTCTCTCTCAGAATGGCGTGCCTGATCGCCCGTGCGTAGGGTATGCCCTCCATCTCGACGCCCAGCGCCTTCCAGTTGTCCCTGAAGTAGGTCAGGACGCCCTCGTTCTGGAGGAAGGTGCCCGAAACGGTCAGCATGGGGCCGCCGGTGTGGACCCGCAGGCCGCCGGTCCCCTCGAAGTCGGCCGGGACCAGGCGGTTGTCCAGGTCGTACACGTCGCCGGACCCCTGCTTGACGAAGTAGGAGGGCAGCATGATGTCGCCCCTGCCACCCACGAGCGTCCCCGCCTTGCCCATCACGTACACGCCGCGCACGCTGCGGCCCAGCATCTCGAGCATCTCGTTGAACAGGAAGAAGCCCTCCTCGCCGAAGGCGTAGTCGACATTCACGAGGAAGCCCCTCCCCCGGCCGGCGCCGGCGAGCCTGCCGTCCAGAGCGGAGTAGTCCAGCCTGCCCAGGTCGACGAGCTGGCAGAACGGCATGTCGGGGGCCACGGGTATTGAGCGGATTCCGCAGGCCTCGTCCTCCCCGAGCCTCTCCGAGGCGGTCCCGGGATCGGCCAGCGCCTCCCTCGCCCCCGCATAGTCCTCCGGGCCGCTCATGCCGAGGTCGGCCCAGTGCCTTCTCAAGAACGGGGACAGGCAGTTCACCATGCTGTGCCTGTTGCTCGACACGATGTGGACGCTACCGCCCTCAGGGCCGGCCTCCCGCATCGCCGAGAGCAGCTCCGAGGTCCAGCTCTTGGCCTTTCTGCTGTAGGTCGCGACCAGCCCGAACCTGTCCGAGAAGACCACCTTCAGATCCCTGGTGCCCGAAGCGGCGATCGACCTGACCACCTCGACCAGCCGCCCCCCCAGCGAGGCGTCGAGGGCCTTCACCGCACCGTAGCCGCATCTGAATTCGACAGAGATCTCGTGGAGCAGGGAGAGGTGCCCCGGGTCGGACTCGGATGCGCCGGGGGCGGCGGGGTCGTCTATGGCGTTCCAGACGGAGAAGTAACCGGGATCCTCCGCGAGCTTGGCCAGGTAGGCCGCATGCCTGGCCCTGATCTTGTCGGCCTCGATCTGGAAGCATGTGATGGCGGAGATGAAGTCGATCATGTCGCTCATCCCGCCCCGGAACGACGTGACGAACGAATCGGGCCCGGTGCGGAAGGTCGGCCTGCGCCTGGCCCTCGTCTCCACAGGAGAGAAGTCGCCGGCCAGCTCGCCTCCCGTCTCCCTGACCGCAGTGATCTGCCTGACCGACCATATGCCGTCGGGGAGCCTCATCAGGACGTACAGCAGGGCATCGGCGTCGAGTCTGTCGGGATCGTCCACGAGCTGGTAGAGAGCGGGCCTGGATATGGCCATGAACTTCCTGAGGCTCGATCCCGACTCGCCTCCGGGCCGGTAGTAGCCTCGCAGGATGATCCCCTTGGCGAGCGTCTCGAACTCCTCTATCGCAAGTCTGGATTCCAGGCTCATCTTGCACCTCCCACTGGGATATCAATATGCTCACCGGCGCAAGGAATGCGATACCCCGCGGATCCTCCCGGACGGGAACCGCGTGCGCTTCCGGGGCATTTATCGTGGAGCATGCCAGATTTCAGCAGAGCAAGCCTCGAAGGGAGACGCAGATGGCCATCAGGAAGATATCCGGCAAGGAACTCCCCGTCGTGTCGGCGGTTTCGGACAGGTTCGTGCTCGTCGACTTCAGCGCCACCTGGTGCGGCCCCTGCCGCATGCTCCACCCCGTGCTCGAACAGATCTCGGGCGAGCTTGACGGGTGGGACTTCTACGAGATGGACATAGACCAGAACCAGTCCGAGGCCGCCTCCTTCGGCGTCCGCGGGGTGCCGACCATGATCGTCTTCAAGGCCGGCAAGGAGATAGACCGGCTCGTGGGCTTCCGCGACAAGCCGTCCCTCCTGTCCGGGCTGCAGGCGATAGCCGCAGGCACGAACTAGCCGCGATGACCGGACCCGGATTCACGATCGGGGTCGTGCCGCCCTCCCGGGGGGCGGAGGGCCGCAGCTTCGACGTGGCAGTGGCCGGGGGCGGCCCCGCCGGAATCTCCGCGGCGCTCTACCTGTCGAGGTATGCCCTCGGGCATGTCGTCCTGGAAGGCTGGCAGCCCGGCGGGCAGGCCGTGATGACGGATCATATCGAGAACTACCCGGGTACCGGCGCCACGACGGGTCAGGAACTGATGGACGCGATGCGCGCCCAGGCGGTCTCCTCCGGGTCGACCTTCCTCTCCGAACGCGTGGTCTCGTGCTCCGCGCGCCCCGAAGGCGGGCTGAGCATCGAGGCCGACGGGGGGCCGGTGACCGCGAGGGCCATGATCATAGCAACCGGGGCCGCTCCAGCCAGGCTGGGAGTCCCGGGCGAGAGCAGTTTCTACGGGCGCGGCGTCAGCAACTGCGCCACGTGCGACGCTCCGCTCTTCAGGGGCAGGCACGTCCTTGTGGTGGGCGGGGGCGACAGCGCCGTGAAGGAGGCCCTGCACCTCACTTCGTTCGCATCCAGGATCACCCTGGTCCACAGGAGGGACGCCCTCAGGGCGGAGCCCGCCCTTGCGAACCGCCTGCTGGCATCCCCCTCGGTCGAGGTCATGTGGAGCAGCAGGCTCCTCGAGATCAGGGGCGGAAGGGAGGTCGAATCGGTGGTCCTCGATACGCCCGGCGGAAGAAGCGAACTCGCCGTCGACGGAGTGTTCATCTTCGTGGGCAGGACCCCGGCGACCGACCCGTTCCGGGACCTGGTGCGCCTGAACGAAGACGGCACGGTATGGACCAGGGACATCG
>JAKLEF010000019.1 GCA_022703195.1 Candidatus Fermentibacterota bacterium
AACGCAGGAATCAGGATGCAGAACGAATTCATGGTTGGGCGCTCCGGGGTTGTTGGAACGCTATCGCGGGCGGGTCAGAGCGCCAGCAGCCTCCGCGAGCAGCTCCCGCCGCCCCAAGCGGCCGACAGGAAGCATATCCCCTCTGCATCGCCCGGGACTTCGAGGCTCCCGGACCCTCCGGGCCGCGCCGAGTGCTGCGCCAGTACCCTGCCTGCCGTGTCGACGACGGCCAGGTCTGCGCATTCTCCTGCCGGCAGGGCGAGGAAGTACCGCAGGACCCCGCGGCTGAGCGGTCCCTGGACGGCCAGCATCCGCCCACCCGTGGAGCCGGCGGTGGTGTCGGCGTCAGCCGGGATTCCCCGGAACACGTATATCCATCCCGCATGGCAGCCGACCAGGAGGTCGTTCGTCCCGTCGGAATCGTAGTCGCAGACGGTGGGCCTGGCACGGCCGCACCCCGCGAACCGGGTGAAGACATCCACCGGACCCGATTCGCACCAGAGCAGGGTGCTGGAGGTGAAGCGGGGCTCACCATCCGATCCCGTGTTCTCGGAGTAGAGGACCTCCCCCGACTCGCACCCCAGGACCAGGTCCCAGTCTCCATCCCCGTCGAGATCCCCGGTCTGCGCGGTGGTCCGTCTGAGGTCGCACAGGCTGGTCAGGTCGATACAGCCGGTTTCGTCGAAGACCAGTCCGTCGGGGGAGGGGATCCCCGGCAGCACAGCGAGCCTGCCCCCGTGCAGGGTGTCGGTCAGGTACCCGGCCAGGAGGAGGTCCAGCACGCCGTCTCCGTTCCAGTCGACGAGCCACGGGGAGGAGTTGTAGCTCGTGGATATCTCGCGCCCGTCGGTATAGACAGGGTGTCCTGCGAAACGGAGCGTCCCGTCGACGTTCCCGGCGTACAGCTCTATGCCGCCGCGCCTCTGCCCGAAGATGATGTCGGGGATACCGTCACTGTTCCAATCCACGACCTGTGGATTCGTGTTGCCTGTGCATCAAGAGTAGGTCGTAGTGATGTCCCGCGAGTCGGCCCTGAGGAAGGTGTAGTCGCCGAAGAGGGGCTCTCTCTCCGTCCCGCAGTTGGGGTAGAACCTGATCATCCCCTCGATGAACTGGCCGACCAGGAGGTCGCCGCGGCCGTCTCCGTCCCAGTCGGTGAAGAAGGGGTTGGATATCAGACCGGCCGTCAGGTTGTCGGCGCACACCTCCTCCGGAGCGCGGGCCGCGCTGTCCCTTAGCACGAACGACATGGACAGTGGGGGCTGGAAGATCTGATAGAAGCGGTAGATCCTGAGCTTGCCCTCCCGGAAGTCGGACCAGTTGCGGCCGATCTCGTTGATACCGTCGGCGTTCCAGTCCACGAAGAACTGGTCGGCGACGGGATCCGCCTCGAATCTGCCGCCGTTCCGCTGGATGACGAAAGGTGCGTCCAGCCGCGGGATTCCGGCTGTCGCAACCACGGACAGGGACAAAAGCGGACCCAGGGCCGTTTTCAAGCCGTCACTCCCCTTCCTTCGGTCGATCAGCTCCGAATATAGGACAGGACGCGCGGCGCGCCCCCGGGTGGCAGGGGTTGCTTCCCCGCTCCATCATAGATAGGATCATCCGGGGCATGAGGGATGCCCCGGATGGAGGGGGCAATGAGAGTGTTCCCGTGTACCAGGAAGAACGGAAAGCTCTTGTCCTGAACCAGGAAGCATGCATCCCCGGGGCGGGATGCCGGATCGCCGAGCCTTTTGTTCCTGGTGCTGTTCGCTTCCCCGCTCCTCCTGGCCGGCTGCGGCCGTCAGGCCAGGACCGAGGGCCCGGACGTGCTCCTCGTGGTCCTGGACGCCGTGAGGGCAGACCATCTCGGCTGCTACGGGTACGGCAGGGACACGTCGCCATGTCTCGACAGCCTCGCCGGCACAGGGACGGTGTTCACAGCCGTCCAGTCCCAGACATCCTGGACGATGCCCTCGGCTGCGACGATCCTCACCGGCATGTCGCCGCGGGGACACGGATGCCGGGCTGGCGCCGACAGGGTCTACGGCCTCGATCCGGCAACCCCGACCCTCGCAACGGTGCTCCATGATGCCGGATACGCGACATTCGGCTGCTTCAGCTCGGCATGGTTCTCGGCCGGCCTGGGCTTCGACGCGGGTTTCGACACGTTCATCTGCTACGTGAACGAGGGGCATCAGTCCTGGAACGTCGCGGAGAGCTTCCGGGGCTGGATCGACTCGCTGCCTCGGGAAGAGCGCTGGTTCGCCATGGTACACCTCTACGAGGCCCACGAGCCGTACTCGCCCCCCGAGCCCTACGACACGATGTTCGTTTCGGGGCGGGTGCCATGGCCGGACGACAGCCTCTGGATGGTCGGAGAGTCGGGCGAGGTGCTCCGCCCGGAACAGCTTGCCTCGCTGACTGCAAGGTATGACGGGGAGATCCGCTTCCAGGATGCCGCGATCGGCACGATGCTCGCTGCAGTCAGGAGCTCGGGCCGGGCGGACGACGTTCTCGTGATCGTCACGGCCGATCACGGCGAGGAGTTCCTCGAGCACGGGGGATGCAGCCACGGGAAGACCCTCTTCCAGGAGGTTCTCTGGATACCTCTCATTGCGAGCGGGCCAGGGATCCAGCTCGGGGCGGAGAGGACCGATCTGGCGGCCTCGATGGACATAATGCCCACGATCCTGGCCAGAGCGGGCATACCGGTTCCCGGGGGCGTCGAAGGAGTGGATCTCTCGGCGGGTCCGTGCACGGACCGGTACGTACCTTCCAGCGAACCCAAGCGGGCGGCACTGGTATCTATCCGGAGAGGCGATCTCGTGCTCATACGGGACATGGATACGGGAGCGGATGTCATGTACGATCTCTCTGCAGATCCGTCCGAAGCGTGCCCTCTGCCCCCCGACAGCGTACTGCTGCTCGACCTCGCCGACTATCTGGCCGTCCGTCCGGGCCGGGAACGTGCCACGGCCGGGGAGAGCGAGCTCGACGGCTCCCTGAGGGATCTCGGCTACGTCAGGTGACCGGGGTTCCCGGCAGCCCCTCGTAGTCTGCGCGGCACTCACGGGAGATCGGACCGCGTATCTTCCGTCATCCGGAGGAGGTGGGCCCTGAGGAGATCGCCGTGTCTCGTCCCGATACTCGCCATCCTCCCTGCCGTGTGTCCCGTCGCCGCCGGGGACGGTCCGATACCCCCGCTATCCCCGCCAGTCCTGACGGGGGAGGCAGGCATGATCCCCGATTCCGTCGATCAGCCCTCCGAGGAGCCCGTACACTGGTCCATCATGGGCGAAGGCAGCATGACCGCGGACCGGCTGGCCTCGTTTCTCCTCGAGAACAACCCCGGTGCCGACAGCGGGAGGGCGGCGCTGCTCGCCTCGCTCTACGTCGAGGAGGCGGCGGCCGAGGGGGTCAACTCCGACGTGGCCTTCGTGCAGATGTGCCACGAGACCGGCTTCCTGCGGTTCGGAGGGCTCGTGACGGAGGAGATGAACAACTTCTGCGGGCTCGGATCGACCGGGCCCGGGAATCCCGGGCTGTGGTTCCCCGACGAGCGCACCGGCGTGCGCGCCCACATACAGCACCTGAAGGCCTACGGATCAACCGGATCGCTGAACCTCGAGCAGGTCGACCCGCGCTTCGGGCTCGTCAGCCCGAGGGGCAGGTCGCCGGACATCTTCGGCCTCGCCGGGACATGGGCTGCCGACGGACAGTACGGGCAGAGGCTCGCCGAACTCCTGGAGCGGCTCTGCGAATGACGCACCGGCTGCGGCTTCCCCTGCCGGGAGGCCGTGGCCCTGAGGATCATCCCGTCAGGCCCGGGACGCCCAGGCGCTCACGCCCTCGAAGCCCGACCTGGGGATCTGCAGACGGAACGGCTGCCGTCCGTCCGCAGGCTCCACCAGCATGACGACGGCCTCCTCCATGGCCCCGGTAGGCCCCGCCAGGGTCTTCATCTCCGCCTTCCGGTCGGTGAGGGAGACCGAGACGCCGCCCTTCTCGAAACCGATGGGCGGATATCCGCCCTCGTTGTGGCCGAAGACCAGGCGCCCCCGGTCCGTGGTGGCCGCCATGACGTTGATGCCGCGCTTGCGCATGCCGAGGACCTCGCCGACCCTGTCACCGATGGTCCTGTCGATGTCGTAGTAGCAGACCCACATCGCGCTGACCTGCTCTCCCTCGGCCAGGCCGAACAGCTTGACGTAGTAGCCCCGGCCGCCGTCTCTTCCGATCCTGAACCACCAGTATCCGCCGATCGCGGCTATCGCGACGACCAGGACGACGATCTGGACGACTCCCATTCTACCCTCCCCAGGCCGGGCGCCCCCGCCCGGCATCGTCAGGCTCACAAGGAAGCCCGTGTCGAGATGCACCGGAGGATTGGTCCGGTGCGACCTCCGGTCAAGCCTTCCAGCCTTTCCAGCGGTAATGATCCACGATCCGGCGGCTCGCAGCGGGAGGTGTCGATCGCCCGGCCCCGGGCCGGTGCGCGGGTTGACATCGCGGTCACATCCCGCGATAAACGCGAATGATTCGCGATATGGACGGAACCCACGATTGCGTCGGCGCCGGGATCACGCCCGAAGCCGTACTCCACGGCCACGGCCTGCGCGTCACCTCCCTCAGGATGTCGGTCGTGTCCGCCTTTCTGGCGGCCGGGGGCGCTCTCTCGGCGGATGATCTGATGGCGAGGGTGGGCTTCGGCAGCCTTTCGAGCATCTACAGGGCGCTCGAGGCCATGGAGGCCGCGGGTGTGCTCGCGAGGTGCCCCGTCTCCGGCGGCGTGAGACGGTTCTGCCTCGCACCGGGCAAAAGCTCGGGCCACAATCACTTCGAGTGCCTCGGATGCGGGAGGGTGACCCACTTCGAGATGGATCTGCCCGAGGGATGCATGGACCGCGCACTGGGAAAGGGTTTCAGGGTTGCCAGCGCCTCGATCCACCTGTCCGGCACCTGCCGCGAATGCGCGCGGAGGGCTAAGGGATGAGGCGCTTCCTCGCTCCTCTGCTCCTGGCACTGTCCGCCTGCAGGAACGCCCCCGTCCCCGGGGATGGTCTCGAGGTGGCGGTCAGTATCGCGCCGGAGGCCTATCTGGTGGAGGGCATCGCCGGCGATGCCGCCCGGGTAACGATAGTCGTCCCCCAGGGCGCGGATCCGCACTCGTACGAGCCGACTCCCGCGACGATGGAGGCTGTAGCGGACGCCGACCTGTACCTCGCGATCGGCCTCCCCTTCGAGGACCAGTGGCTCCCCAGGCTCCTGGGTTCCGCCCCGGGGCTCGAGGTGGTCCGGATCGACTCCGGGATCGACCGGACGGCCGACCCGGATCCCCACGTGTGGATGTCCCCCTCCCTGATGAGGATCCTCGCATCGAACACGTGCATGGCGCTCACGGCCGCCTCCCCGGGCGACTCGGCCCTGTTCGCCCGCGGTCTCGCCGGTCTGGCGGCCGACATCGACTCTGTCGATGCCGAGGCCGGGAGGATGCTCGAGGGGATGAGGGGGGCATCGTTCACCGCCCTTCATCCCGCATATGCCCGCTTCGCCTCCGACTACGGCCTGGTTCAGATCGCCCTGGAGGTGGAGGGCTCCGAGCCCTCGCCGGCCGAGCTCGCCTCGATCGTACAGGCGGTGCGCGCTTCCGGCTCCAGGGTCGTGATCGTTTCGCCCGGCTTCTCCACCGGGGCTGCGGGAGCCCTGGAGATGGAGCTCGGGATACCCGCCGCGCCGCACGACCAGCTCTCGCGCGACTGGCCGGGATCGGTGCTGGGTCTGGCGAGGATCATCTCCGGGGCGGAGGGCGCACCGTGACGGCCCCCGTGGTGAGACTTCGCGGGGTCACGTTCGGCTACGGGCCTGGCAGGCCCGCTCTCGACGGGGTCGACTTCGAGGTGTCCGACGGAGACTACGTGGCGGTCATCGGGCCGAACGGGGGCGGGAAGACCACCCTCCTCAAGGTGATCCTGGGGCTCAGGACTCCCTGGTCGGGCACCGTGGAGGTGTTCGGAGGCCCGCCCGCGGCGGCGAGGGGCAGGATCGGATACGTGCCTCAGTGGAGCGGCGCCAGCCTCGACTTTCCAGCGACGGCTCTCGACGTGGTGATGATGGGCCTTCCCCCGAAGACAGGCGGACGGGCGGCAAGGGCGATCGCGCTCGACAGGATGGCGGACATGGGGATAGCCGGTCTGGCCGGGATCCATGCCGGGAGCCTCTCTGGCGGTCAGCGTCAGAAGGTGTATGTCGCCAGGGCGCTCGCGGGCGCCCCGGATCTGCTGCTTCTCGACGAGCCGGCCGCGAGCGTCGATCCCGCAGGCCAGGGCGGGCTCTACGAACTCCTTGCCAGGCTCAACGAGAAGGTGACCATCGTTCTCGTGACCCATGACGTAGGTGCGGTCTCCGGTCAGGTTCGCTCGATCGCGTGTCTGAACTCGGAGATGGTCAGCCACGGCGGCACGCTGGACACGGAGGCCCTATGGAAGGCCTACGGCTGCCCGGTGGACCTCGTCTCCCACGGGACCCCGCACAGGGTTCTCGAAGCGGGCGCCCACGGGGGCTGCGGACATGCCTGAGGCCCTGCTCAGGTTCGAGTTCCTGCAGCATGCCGTTCTGGCGATCCTGCTGGGATCGGTGGCCTGCGGCCTGATAGGCGGCCTGCTCTTCGTGAACAGGCTCTCGAGCCTCTCGGGCGGGATATCGCATGCGGTCTTCGGCGGCCTCGGCCTCTCCCTGCTCGCCGGCATACCCCCCCTGGCCGGCGCATCGGCTGCGAGCATCATCGCGGCTCTGCTGCTGGGCTTCATCTCCGCCAGGGCGAGGAGCCGCTCCGAGGCCGCGATAGCAGCGGTCTGGTCGATAGGGATGTCGCTCGGGCTGATATTCGTGTCGCTCGCCCCGGGCTACAGGGGCGACCTGATGGGCTACCTCTTCGGGAGCGTGCTCGCAGTCCCGGCGGCGGACCTCGTCTTGACGGGCGCTGTCGATGCCGCCGCCCTCGCGTTCGTCCTCCTGTTCTACAGGCGGATACTGTGCGTGTCCTTCGACCCCGAGTACGGAGCGACCCGGGGGATCGGCGCCGGGGCTCTCTACACGGCATTCCTCTGCCTCACCGGGCTTTCCGTGGTGGTTCTGATGAGATCGGTCGGGCTCGTCATGGTGATCGCCCTGCTGACGATACCCGCCGCCTCCGCCCGCCTGCTCACCCACAGGCTCCCGGTGATGATGGCGCTCGCCTGCTGCTTCAGCGCAGTATCCGGGCTGGCCGGCCTGTACGCCTCCTGGGAGCTCGACCTGCCGGCCGGAGCCTGCATCGTGCTCGCCAGCGCGGCGCTGTTCGGGTGCATCTCCGCCGGGCGGGCCCTGTCATCCCGTCGGAACCGCGGGGGCCTGCCGGCCGGGCCTCGTCCGTAGCATTCCGTAACCCCGGGCAAGACAGGATTGACGCCCCGCGGCGATCTTCCCCGCGCGGCGGAACGCCGCACACATCCGGGGAACCGGAAGAGGCGGACGGATGGGCTTCCGAAGCCCCTCCCGCCGTCCAGTGGCATTTTTCCGGAACCCCGTTCATAGTATGTGCCCCGGTCGGGAGGTCCTGTCCGGTTGACCCGTCCGGATACGCTGCTGCCAAGGAGGTCCCAGGATGACTGAACTCGACAGGGCTAGACGTGAGGCCGGACGACTCGCCGATATGAAGGGCGTGAGCTACTGCGTGATCTCGCGGGAGGAATCCGGCAAGAAGGAGTACAGGATCGCCTGCATGGAGGGATTCGGCCTCCCCAGGGGCTGGATGCTCGAGGAGGTCATCAACCCGAGGGTGGAGAGGGTGGAGATCGAGCCCCCCGAGAACATCGAGGACGACTCATTCTGACCCAGGGCTTCCCCTCCGATTCCGAGATAGCCGCCGCGGCCGTTCCGCTGTCCATCAGGGAAGTCGCCCGAAGGCTCGGCCTCGCCGACGAGGATCTGGTTCTCTACGGGGACGACAAGGCCAAGGTCCGCCTCGACGCCGTGCGCAGGAGGTCGAAGGGACAGGGGCGCCTGATACTCGTCTCCGCCATGACCCCGACACCCGCCGGCGAAGGCAAGACCACCACCTCGATCGGCCTGGCGCAGGGGCTGGCCAGGCTCGGCCTGAAGTCCTGCATAGCCCTCAGGGAGCCCTCGCTCGGCCCGATCTTCGGGATGAAGGGCGGGGCGACCGGGGGAGGCTACTCGCAGCTCCTGCCGGCGGAGGACATCAACCTCCACTTCACCGGCGACCTCCACGCCATAACCTCTGCGCACAACCTGCTCGCGGCGGCCATAGACAACCACATCTACTGGGGCAACCGCTCGGGCCTGGACCCGCGGACCGTGCGCTTCCACAGGGTTCTCGACATGAACGACAGAGCCCTGCGCAACATCATCATCGGGCTCGGCGGCAGGACCCAGGGCGTCCCCCGGGAATCCGGGTTCGACATCACCGCGGCCAGCGAGGTGATGGCGATCCTGGCCCTCACCGAGGGCAGGGAGGATCTCAAGGAGCGCCTCTCGAGGATCTTCGTGGGCCTCACCTACGACGGCGACCAGGTGACCGCGGGCTCCATGGGGGTGTCGGGGGCGATGGGCGTCCTGCTGAAGCACGCCATCAGGCCCAACCTCGTCCAGACCCTCGAGGGCGTGCCGGCCTTCGTCCATGCCGGCCCCTTCGCCAACATCGCCCATGGATGCAATTCCATAATAGCCACCAAGATGGCGGTGGGCCTGGCGGACTGGGCCATCACCGAGGCGGGGTTCGGCTTCGACCTGGGAGCCGAGAAGTTCTTCGACATCAAGTGCAGACACGGCGGGCTCGATCCTGCCATCGTGGTCCTTGTGGCAACCTGCCGCGCCCTCAAGATGCACGGGGGCAAGAAGAAGAAGGATCTCGACCCGCCCGACCCGGATGCCGTGGAGCGGGGGCTGCCCAATCTCGAGAAGCACCTCGAGAACATCGGGAAGTTCGGCCTGCCGGCGGTCGTATGCGTGAACAGGTTCCCCTCCGACACGCCCGAGGAGCTCGAGGTGGTCACCCGCAGGTGCGGGCAGCTCGGCGTCCCGGCCTCCGTCGGGGAGGGATTCCTGCGCGGCGGGGCGGGCATGACCGACCTCGCCGAGAAGGTGGTCGCATCCGCGACCGCCTCCGATGCTCACTTCAAGCCCCTCTACGACTGGTCATGGCCCGTCGAGAAGAAGATCCAGACCGTCGCGAAGGAGATCTACGGGGCCGAGTTCGTGGACTTCTCGCCCCAGGCCCGGAAGGACCTGGCGACAATACGGAAGTTCGACTACTGCTCCCTGCCGGTCTGCATCGCCAAGACGCAGAACTCCCTCTCCGACAACCCCGAGCTCCTCGGGCGGCCAAAGGACTTCGTGGTGACGGTCAGGGAGATACAGATAGCCGCCGGCGCGGGTTTCGTGATCCCCATCACGGGCGAGATCCTCAGGATGCCGGGTCTCCCGGCCGAACCCGCCGCGCTCAGGATGGACATAGACAGGATGGGCAACATCACCTGGTAGGGGCTACGGGATCCCTCTCCAGGGATCGGGCAGCAGGTCGCCGGGCGGAGGTTCGAGGCATGCCGCGCCCGGGCCGCTCCAGATGAGCCCCCTGTAGCCTGCGCCGGAGTAGCTGCTTCCGGCTCTGCTGCGCCCCGACAGCCAGAAGGCCGGCCTGCCGTCCAGGGCACCCCGGACGGGCGGCTGCGGGGAGTAGAGCACGGGCCTCCGCACCGCCGCGCTCCAGGCCACCAGAGGGAGCCACTCCTCGTCGGTCGCCACGACGTACCCCTCCGGGGCCTGCAGGATCGAAGCCGCCAGTTCCGCGTGCCTCAGCCTGAAGAAGTCCTGGAACATCACCCCCCTGACGGAACCGAATACCGAGAGCGCGACCGCCGCCCCGAGCATCAGCGCGCCGGCCCGCCCGGCGCCGAGGCACGTCCTCGCCATGGATGCCGCGATCAGGGCTATCGGCAGAAGGAGGAACCTCGGGCCGAACTGGAACATGCCGTCGGTCGGCGACAGCAGGAGCAGTGCGGCGGCCGACCCCAGGGCCGCCTTCTCCAGCAACCGGGGGGAGCCCCCGGTCTCGTACCGGCGGAGGAAGGGCGCGAACGCGAGCCCGGGCGCGAGCATGAAGGCCGACGCAGTGCCGAGAGACTTCCGCGCGAAATAGTAGAGCAGAACTAGGGCAGACGCGGCGGCCACGATCGAAACGGTAGACCTCCTCGTGAAACGCGCCGGCAGGGCCATCACGAGAAGCCATCCGAATGCTGCTGCGACGGCCGGGATGTTGGATGACGGAACCGTCCACGAAGACAGGATCGAGAGCCTTGCAGCCAGGAATGACCCGGCTCCCCTGAATGCCGGCAGGTTGCCCGCCACCCTGGCCGGCAGGAGGCCGGGAACCAGCATGGGCACCGCTGAAATGCAGGCGAGGGCGATCCAGCCGATCCAGGCCGCCCTGGCTCCCGGCCCCGCGCGGCGCCCCGCCATGAGCGGCAGGGAGGCCCCCGCCGCGGCCGGAAGGATTTCGGGACGCCAGGCCGCCGCCAGGGCGAGCGGCAGTATCCAGAACGGGAGGGGGCCTTCCCGGCGCAGGGCCGCGATGAACATGGAAGCCCAGACAAGGGCCGGGAGCATGGCTGGGCCGTGCTCCCAGAACACGAATGCGTAGGGAGCCATGCCGGAGACGGCGAAGGCGGCCATCCCCCCGGCCATGCCTCCGCCGGCCAGCACGGCAAGCGGCCAGGCCGCCAGGGCGGTGCAGAGGAGCACGAACAGCCTCGCGAGAGCGAGGGAGCCCGCTCCGAATGATGAAGCAACCGTCGGGAAGCTCGCAGGGTATGACGAAACGACTCCGTCCTGCGTGACGAGAGAGAGCGGAGGAGGATACGACCCCGGCCCGGCTCCGGGCGGCATGGCTCTCGGGAGCGTAGACCGTCCCTGCAGGCATGCCACTGTCTGCCAGAGCCTTATCCCGTTGTCGCCCGAGAACGGAGCCTCGACCGGGATGCCGGCCCTGAGGAGGAAGGCCGCCGCCAGCAGGGCCGCGGTCGCGGCCGCAGCTGCGGCTCCCCCGGGAAGCCTCATCTACCAGGCATTCCAGTGTATCCTGGATTCATCCCACCGCTCGGGCATCGCGGGCTTCTCGCCCGGCCAGCCGAATGCCACCAGCGAGAAGGGCTCGATCCCGGACGGCAGCCCGACGAGGTTCCTGAATCCCTCGACCCGGTCCTCCCTGGGATGGAGTGCCAGCCAGACCGCACCGAGCCCGAGCGACTCGGCCACCAGCAGGATGTTCTGCGTCGCCGCCGCACAGTCCTGTATCCACATGGATCCGTGCGACAGCGAGGTGTCGGCGCAGACGCCTATGCACCCTGCCGCCTCGGGCACCATGGCGGCGTGCGGGTGGAATCCAGGGACGGCCTCGAGAAGCCTCCTGTCCTCGATCACCACGAACGACCACGGCTGCCTGTTGCTGGCCGACGGGGCGTACATCGCGCCCTTGAGCATGTCGAGGACCATCTCCCTGGGTACCGGGTCCCTGCGGTACTTCCTGATGCTTCTGCGCCGCATTATCACATCGAGCATCGCGGGTCCCCCCTTCGCATATCGTCCACGGGCTTTCGACCCGTATTATGAATATGTTCACTCACGGCTCATGTGTGATGCCCCTGCCCGGGCTGTGAAGCAGTTGTCGCCGGTTCGGCAGGGGTTTCGATATGCATGCCATGGAGGCGGTGATGGGCGAAAGGCGCAGGAGGGCCGGAGGTTTGGCGCTCTGGGCGCGCAGAGCCGTCGCTCTGCTGTGGAAGCTCGTCCTCACATGCACCGGCACGGGGCTGTTCGCCCTGGCCGTGCGCGGCTTCTACAAGCCCAACTCGCTCATGTCCGGCGGCGTCACGGGGACGTCCCTCCTGATCAACCACCTCTCGGGCTTCCCCGTCGGCCTCGGAGTTCTCCTGTTCAACATCCCCATCTTCCTCCTCGGGATCCGATACGTAGGCAGGCGGTTCGCCGCCCTCTCCGCCCTCGGCGTGGTCCTCTTCTGGCTGGTCGCCGACTTCATGCCGCTCGAACCCCTGACCCTCGATCCGATGCTCGCCGCGATCTTCGGCGGCGTGCTCGCCGGGCTGGGCACGGCTTCCGCCATAAGGGCCGGGGGGTCGCTGGGCGGGTTCGACATCCTCGCCGTCGTGGTAAACAGGAAGTTCTCGACCGGTGTCGGCGAGGTGCTGATGGTCCTGAACGGGATCCTCGTGCTCGCCGCCGGAGTCCTCGTGTCGCCGGAAACGGCCATGTACACCCTGATCGCGATCTTCGCGTCGGGGCGCACCGTCGACCTCGTGCAGACCCCCCGCCCCCGCAAGGCGTTCCTCGTGATGACCCGCCACCCCGGGCGCATCCGCGAGAGGATCGTCTCGGAGATGGGGAGGGGGCTCACGGTCTGGCGGGCCGACGGAGGGTTCAACCGGGGCAACCTGACCGTTCTCCTGTGCGTCGTCACGAAAATGGAGATACGGGAGCTCTCCGAGATCGTGAAGGAGGAGGACGAGCACGCCTTCACCGTCGTGCTCGAAGCCAGCGAGGTCTTCGGACGCTTCAGGCATCCCGCGGTCTTCCAGAAGTTGCAGAGGCTCCAGGCATGGAACCGCGACGAGCACTACTCACCGCCGGACTGAGGACCGGCATCCGCCGGGTGCAGCGGGTCCACCGCGACAGGAGGGTACGAGTCATGGGTTCGACCGGCCATCGGCATCCGATGCTCCTGCTCATGAGCCTGCTCCTGTCCATCGCCGGGACGACCCGTGCAGGCACCACCGGAAGCCTGTCCGGAACCGTCGAGGACTCGGACGGCAACCCCCTGGCCGGCGCCAGCGTGATCGTGGAGGGCACCGGCCTCGGCACGATGACCGACGGCGAAGGGACTTTCCACATCTATGCGCTCGATCCCGGGTACTACTCCGTCACCGCCCGCATGGTAGGCATGACGGCAGTCTCGAAGGAGGGCGTCAGGATCATCACCGACCAGTCCACCAGGGCCGACTTCGTCCTGGACGTCGAGGCGGCCGGATCCACCGTGATAGAGGTGAGGGACCAGAGGAGCCTGATACTCGAGACGGTGCCCTCGACGATATACGTCATCGACCGGGCCGAGATGGATCTCATGCCCGTCCCCGACCTGCTGGGGATCATAGACAGGCAGCCCGGCGTGGTCTCCAGCGGCGGCGTCCTCCACGTGCGCGGCGGCAGGGCGGGCGAGGTGGCCTTCCTGCTCGACGGGATCCCGGTCGTTTCCCCCGTCGACAATTCCTTCAGCTCCCTCCTCCCGGTGTCGGCGGTCGCCGAGGCATCGATAGTGACGGGAGGGGCCACCGCCGAATACGGCAATGCCATGTCGGGCGTGGTGAACATGGTCTCTCGGGAGGGCGGGGACACCTGGGAGGGCGATGTCGAGGTCCGCGGCGGCGATCTCAGGGAGTTCGGCTTCGAGTCGCCCGCCCTGAACTATTCGAGTCCATCGGAGAACGACAGCTTCAGGAAGGGCTGCTTCGACGCCGAGGTCTCGCTGGGGGGGCCCGAGCCCCTGTCCAGCTATCTGCTCCCGTCGATCGGGATAGAGATACCCTGGGATCTCAGGCTGTTCGGCTCGGCCAGGCTCCTCGAGAGCGGGCGGTCACTCGAGGACAGCAGGGGCAACTGGGAGAACAACTGGCAGAATCTCGCCAACGGGTCGCTCAAGCTGTCCGGGAGGCCCTCGGCCTCCACCAGGTTCTCCGTCCTGGGCTTCTACAACTACAGGCAGTCGGGCTGGGACGAATGGGCATGGTCCCGGATGGACGAGCCGGTGTACATCGAGGGGGAGCCCTATCTCGGGGTCGATCCCGACTACTCCATCCCGGTC
>JAKLEF010000190.1 GCA_022703195.1 Candidatus Fermentibacterota bacterium
GCCACGAGGACTATACGTCCCACAATACGCACCGGCTGGACATGGCGAGCCTCAAGCAGCTCCTTCTGACCCTCGACGAAGTCAAGGCCGCACTATGATCAAGGTCATGACCATCGTCGGCACGCGGCCCGAGATCATCCGCCTCTCGATCGTGATCGGGAGGCTCGACGGCCTCTGCGACCACAGGGTTGTGCACACCGGGCAGAACAACGATCCGGCCCTCTCGGACGTCTTCTTCTCGGAACTGGGGGTCAGGAGGCCGGACGCATTCCTCGGCGTCGACACGTCGAGCCCTGGCAGGCAGCTAGGGGGCATCCTCGAGGGGTGCGAGCGGGTCTTCAGGGATGAGAAACCCGACAGGTTGCTCGTCCTCGGCGACACGAACAGCGCCCTTTCGGTGATCATCGCCAAGAGGTCCGGCATCCCCGTCTTCCACATGGAGGCCGGGAACCGCTGCTTCGACGACAGGGTCCCCGAGGAGGTCAACAGGAGGATCGTCGACTCGTGCAGCGACGTGCTCATGCCCTACACGGAGAGGAGCAGGGCCAACCTCCTGAGGGAGGGATACCGCTCCGAGAGTGTACTGGTCACCGGGAACCCCATCCTCGAGGTCCTCGAACGCAACGCGGAAGCCATCGACTCCTCGGGAATCCTCGAGAAGCTGGGCCTCGAACCGGGACGCTACTTCCTCGTGACGGCGCACAGGGCCGAGAACGTCGATCCGGAACCCAGGCTCGCGAGCCTGTTCGAGTCGCTGTCCAGGGTCGGGCGCGAGCACGGGCTGCCGGTGATCGTCAGCACCCATCCCCGCACGCGTGACAGGCTGGCCGCGATGGGCGGGCTCCCCCCGGACTCGGGGACAAGCCTGATGGACCCCTTCGGGCTGTTCGACTTCGTGAAGCTGGAGAAGAACGCGCGGTGCGTGCTGTCGGACAGCGGCACCGTGCAGGAGGAGTGCTGCATCCTGCGCGTGCCCAACGTCACCCTCAGGGATGTCACGGAACGGCCCGAGACGGTCGAGTGCGGCAGCAACATCCTGGCCGGCGTCGAGCCCGGCAACGTCTCGAGATGCGTGCATGCGGCGCTGTCCAGGAAGCCGTCCTGGACACCGCCTCCGGAATACATGGCCCGTGACGTCTCGGCCACCGTCGCCTCGATACTGATGTCGCGCCTGGAACCGGCTCCCCAGGGCTGACGGGATTGTCCGGGCTCCTCACATACGCGCTCACGGCCATGGGGATCCTGCTGGCCCTCACGTCGGTGGTGTCGGCCCGCTCGCGGCTGATCCTCTTCTATGCCCTGATGTTCATGACGATGGGAGGGCTCCAGCTCGAGGTCCCCCTGCTGGGATCCGGGATGCGCTCGGCCCTGGCCCTGCTTCTGCTGGTCGTATCCTGGAGAACCGTCGCCACGGCCGTCGCATGGCTCAGGGCCACCCGGATACTCGCCCCGGCCGCCCTGTTGGCCGTCTACCTCGTCGTTTCCAACCTGGTGCTGAGCTCCGACCCCTCGTTCAAGACCTCCTTCGAGAACGCCGGGAACCTGGTCTTCTTCGTCCTCTGCATAGCATTCCTGCTGTCGGCCGACGACAGGCAGATCAAGTGGGTGCTCGCCGTCATGGGGCTGGGGCTGGCCTCCAACATCCTCGCCTACACCCCCCGCTGGGTCCCCTTCATGAGCGGGAGGACCATATTCGGCCCCGTACCTCACTACCAGGAGCCTGCGGGCAGCGGCCTGCTGCTCCTCCCGATCCTCCTGATGTTCCTGCACTCGTCGCCCCGCATCAGGGACAGGGCGGCCAGCCTCGCAGGCATCGTCTTCGTCACGGTGGCCACGTTCATCACGGGGGCCAGGACCCCGGCCGCGGCCTTCTTGGCCGTGCTGGCGCTCTACAGGAGAAGGGTCTGGTGGGCCCTAGCGCTGCTTGCGACAGGCGCGCTGGTGTTCACGATGCTCCCCGAGAACGAGCAGACCGAGAGGATGGTCGACCGCATACAGCAGCTCTCGCTGGCCGCGCGGACGGGCACTCTCCAGCAGAACCCCGACGCCGGGATGAGGCTCGAGAACATCCGGATAGCGCTAGAGGGATTCACGGAGAGACCAGTGTTCGGCTGGGGGGTCGGCTCGTGGTACTCGTACAGGCAGACGAGCACGGGCATGCTTGGCTACACGCTCTCCGCCCACAGCGGATGGGCGCTCCTCCTCTTCGAGACCGGGCTGGCGGGAATGATCCTCTACCTCTTCCTCATCTACAGGTGTCTGAAAGGGCTCCAGCTCAGGTTCACGGGCATCCTGGCGGATGACATCGGATTCGTCGGGCTCCTCGGAACGCTGGCGGTCATGGTCGTCAGCCTCGGCGGCGACACGCTTCTCAAGCGGGGTACCTTCATGCTCCTCGGCCTGGCTGCATTCTCACGGTGCGCGAGGCTCAGGAGCGAGGCATCCCGCACGGGGACGGACGGATGACGGGTGGCGGATGATCACGGGGGCTTCCTGAGACCGGGGGGGGAGCCGTGATCAGGACGGCCGGGCGCCGCACAGGCATCTGGGCCGTCACGGCCGCAGCCGCGCTGCGGATCCTCCTGGTCCTCGCCGCAGGGAGCCCGTCGAATCGAGCGGCCTGGGCGGCATGGACCCTGGAGCCCGACTCGCACACCTACCTCTCCCTCGCGGGAGACCTCTCGGACGGGGTCCAGGACAGCGCTTCGACGAGGACTCCAGCATATCCCGCCCTGCTGCTCCTGCTCTCGGGCGGGGATCCGGACAGGACCCTGCCCGTCGTGCTGGCTCAGCAGATCATGGACGTCGCAACCGCCCTCATGGTCGGGGCTCTCGCCTTCCGTTCGGGATGCAACGCCTGGTGGCCTGCGGCCGTGTTCTACCTCATGCTACCTGCCGCAGCGGCTACATCGGCGAGGATACTCCCCGACACGCTGGTAGCGCTCGTCGCGGCAGCCGGCAGCCTGGTCTGGCTCGAGGCAGCGCGCACCCGCGACTGCAGAGCGATGACAGGACTCCATGGAATCATCGGGATCCTGCTCTCGGCCGGAGCGCTTGTGAAACCCGTGCTCCTCTTCGCACCTGCGGTCTTCGTTCTCCTCGTCCCGTTCACCGCAGTCAGGTCCGGTGCATCGCGGATGATGGCGATCCTCGCCCTGCTTGCGGCGTCGGCGGCCGGACCGGCGCTCCTCCGCCACCACAACGCGACCAGCTTCGGGATGGATGCGATCTCGGCCCAGGACGGATACGAACAGGCCGGGAGGATCTGGATACTCACGGGCAGGACCACGCAGCAGGAGCTGCTGACGACGCTGAAGGACAGTGTGGATGCGCTCTCGACTCGCGACGGGATGATCGACTACGGAGTGAGGAATGGGATCTACCGGGACATGGCGCTCGAGGAGTTCGAACGTCATCCCCTGGAGGTTGTGGTTCCGCATCTGACGAGCTGGCCGAGGTTCTTCTCGACGGGGACGGGGAACACCCTGCGCTACCTGGGTCTGGCTGACGACAGCCGGGCCGCTTTCCCGGTCAGGGCGGCCACCGCATTGATGTTCGCCGCGATGCTCGCCGGTTTCACGATCGGTCTGGCGAACCGGGAGATTCGGGGGAGGCTCAGGTTCCTGCTGCTCCTGGCCGGATCGTGGATGGCGGTGATGTCGATAGTCCACGGGCCTCTGGCCGGCCCCCGCTACGGGCTGGCCTTCTTCCCAGCCCTCTGCGCGGCAGGGATCCCGTCGCTCACCCTCCTCCTTCGCAGGAGGACACCTGCAGCGACGAACACGAACGGGACCAGCGCCCAGTAGAACATCAGCCCGTACCTGAAGGACGCGATGGGTCCGATAACCGGCACCGAGTAGAGGAACCAGGCCAGGCCCAGCCAGAACAGCCTGTCGAGGCGCCTTCGGATGCGTTTCGACAGTATGGCTGCCGCGAGGGCGATCCCCAGAGGGAACTGCAGGATCGTCGAGAGTCCGGCGTACAGGAGCGGCTTCCTGTCGGTGGGTGTCGTACCCAGGTAGGGCCGGTGGGCGTCGAGGTTGACGAAGAACTTGGGCCACCTCGTGAACTCGAAGTAGAAGACCCTGGCGGGATCGTGCCTGAAGGCATCCCGGGTCGCCGCCCTGAAGACGCTGTCCCTCATCCCGTAGTCGATCACGCCGTCGACGCTCGAGAGAGTCTCGAGGCTGTCCCTGAAGCGCCAGAACTTCGCGCCGCCCACCCCCACGCCCTGGTAGTCGGCCATCTGGACCATCCTGCCCATGGGTTCGAAAGCGTCCTGCGTCGTCATGCCCGGCAGCCCGAAGGCCGTGCGCGAGTGCCTGGAAGCCATTCTGGAGGTCCTGCCCCACGCCGTGGCCATGCTGCGCGGCGGGGGGCACGGCGACTGAATTTGCTGTTTACTA
>JAKLEF010000191.1 GCA_022703195.1 Candidatus Fermentibacterota bacterium
ACCGCACCTGTATTCGAGGACCGCTTCCTTCCACGCAGGGATGGGAGCCGCACTGGCGCTCGCGGACGTGTCCGCCGTCCTGCCGGTATTCCCCGCCAGGGAGGAGCCCCTGCCCGGAGTCGATGCCGCTCTGGTGGCCCGCGACGCATCTGCCGCGGGCGCCGACTGCACGGTGCTCGACCCGGCGGGGCTCGAAGGGTTCGCAGACGGCTGCGGCTGCGCGACAGTCGTGTTGATGGGCGCCGGGACGAGCGACGCCCTGGCCAGGCGGCTGGCGGGGGAGGGATCGTGAGGCGCAGGGGCGGCCTGCTCGCGGCTTTCGCAGGAGCTCTGGTGCTCGCAGCCGTGCTGATCATCCTGTACAGGTTCCTCGAGCACAGGGGCGAGTTCGATCTGAGGCGGATCTCGGTCTGGGGCTGCCGCAGGGTCGATTCGACATCAGTTGCCCCCGCACTCGTCGCCCGGCTCGGGCGGCCCGTCACCGGCATGTCGACCGACTCGCTGGAAGCCGACCTCGAAGCCGTGTCCGGCATCGATTCGGCCGAGGTCTGGCTCGTCTTCCCCGACGGAGTCGGTGTGGAGCTGAAGCTGCTCGAGCCCGTGCTCGTCCTGAGCGACGGTATCGGCGAGGTAGCCCTGACGGGCGGCTGCGAACCCCTGCCTCCGACATTCCTCTCGGATACCCTGACGAGGGTCGTGATGGCAGGCGGGGACAGGGAGGCCGTGCTGCCCGGCCTGGCTGCCTGGGCGGAGGCCGACGGCATCCCGGGCGACGTCGAGCTGATCCTGGTCGAACCGGATGGAGCGGTGGCAGTCGTCTCCGATGGCATGAGAGTGATCCTCGGGTATTCGGACTTCGGGCGCAGGATGGACTTGTTCCTCGCCGCGGGCGGCCGTGGCGCGCTCCGTGACGGATGGGCCGAGGCCGACGCCAGGTTCGACGGGCAGCTCATCCTGCGGGAGTATCCCTCCCTGACAGAGGGGGTGTCCCTGTGAGCGAACTCCTTTCCGGGCTGGACATAGGTACTGCGACCGTGACCTGCGTGGCCGGCGAACCGATCGAAGGCGGCGGTGTGAGGATGCTGGGCGCCGGCCAGGCTCCCGTCGACGGAGCGGTCAGGGAAGGCATTCTGCTCGACGTGGGCGCCGTTGTCGAAGCGATCCACAGGGCGGTTTCCGAAGCGGCCCTCCTCTGCACGGAGGATATCGGGAGCGTCTTCGTATCGGTGAGCGGTTCGCACGTGAGGGGTTTCGACGGGACGGGCACGGTCAGCGTCGAGAAACCCGACGGGGATTCCCCGCACGAGATCACCGAAGACGATGTCGCACGGGCGGAGGAGGCGGCCAGGCTGGTTCGGCTGCCCCCCGGCAGCAGGGTTCTCGACATCGTGAAGCGCGACTACTGCGTCGACGGCTTCGACCGCATCAGGAAGCCGCCGGTCGGACTGATGGCCGAGCAGATCAGCGCCCGGACCTACACCGTGATGGCCGACAGGCTGGCTGTCTCGAACATAGAGAGCGCCGTCGAGGCTGCCGGGCTGGACATAGAGGGGATCATCCCCGCGGCCCTCGCCAGCGGCGCCGCGGTGCTGACCCCGGACGAGATGGAGATGGGCGTGGCCCTCGCCGACATGGGGGGGGGCACCACGGACGTGGCGGTCTTCAAGAACGGGACCCTGGCCTATCTTGGAGTGGTCCCGCTCGGTGGAAACTCCGTCACCTCCGATCTCCAGGCTCTCAGGATCCCCTGGGCGCAGGCGGAGAAGCTGAAGACCGACTGGGCGGTGGCATCGAGCTCCCTGGTCGATCCCAACCAGAGCACGAAGGTGATGAGGCTGGGCGGGCGGGGCACCTTTTCCGTGTCGCATGCCGTCGTATCCCAGGTGGCGGGCCAGAGGGTCGAGGAGATCCTCGAGGCCGTGGCGCTCGAGATCTCGCGATCAGGCATCGATGCCGTAGATCTCCCGGGCGGGCTGATCCTCACCGGGGGCGGGAGCAGGCTCAGGGGCATCGCCGAGCTCGCTGGCAGGATCACCGGGCTCCCTGCGGAAACCGGCGTTCCGACCGGATTCGAGACATCGACCGAACTCGTGCTGGCTCCCGAGTTCTCGACCGCCGCGGGGCTCGTGCTCCTCGGCCGCGGGAGGCGCGAGGCCGCGGGTGGACGCAGGGCTGGATTTCTGGGCGAACTGACGAAGTGGATATCGGGAATAGCAGGGAGGCTCAGATGAGCCGGGAGGAGGGGAGATGGTAGTCACTCAGCTCGTCGAAGTCGGGGAGGAGGCGACCGGGAGGGCCAGGATCAAGGTCGTCGGAGTCGGAGGCTGCGGATGCAATGCGATCAACCGGATGATCAGGGCGAACCTGACCGGTGTCGAATTCGTCGCGGTCAACACCGACATGCAGGCCCTCAACAACTGCCTGGCCGACGGAAAGGTTCAGATCGGGCCGAGGGCCACCCGCGGCCTGGGAGCCGGCGGGAACGTCGAGATCGGCGAACAGGCCGCCGAGGAGAGCCTGAAGGAGATCGAGGAAAGCCTGACGGGATGCCACATGGTCTTCATAGCCGCCGGCATGGGCGGCGGGACCGGCACCGGGGCGACCCCGATAGTCGCGCGGGCGGCAGCCGATGCCGGCGCGATAACGGTCGGGGTGGTGACCCGGCCTTTCGAGTTCGAGGGGGCGATCCGCCTCGATCAGGCCGAGCACGGCATCGCCGCGCTGCGCAAGGTGGTCGACACGCTGATAGTCATCCCCAACGAGAGGCTGCGCACGCTGGCCGAGGACGACTCCAAGTTCGAGGACATGCTCGACATGTCCAACAGCGTGCTCCTGAACGCGGTCGAGGGCATCAGCTCCCTCATCACCACGCCCGGCGTCATCAACAGGGACTTCCAGGACGTGAAGACCGTGATCACCCAGGGCGGGGGCGCGATGATCGGCACGGGAAGGGCCACCGGCCCGAGCCGCGCGTCGGAGGCGGCCCGCGAGGCCATCTCCGGCCCCCTCCTCGACGGGATCTCCATCGAAGGGGCGAAGGCGCTGCTGGTAAACATCCAGACCTCGTCGTCGACCTTCAGGTTCAAGGAGTTCGAGGAGGCCATGGAGATGATCACGAGGGCCGCGGGTCCCCAGGCCAACGTCTTCATGGGCACAAGCCTGAACGAGAGTCTCGGGGACGAGCTGAGGATCACCGTGGTAGCCACTGGATTCGGGAGCCCGGTCCAGGTGGAGCCCGAGGAGGTCGTGCTGAAGTCGGCCGACCGATCCACATCGATCCCGTTCGGCCCCCAGTCGAAGGACAAGGCACCGGCCCTCAGCGTCCCGTTCAGGCCGCTGACGGGCAACTCGGAGCTGGTGAAGAGCGAGAGCAAGCTGCCCTCGTTCATCAAGAGGACGGTTGACTGAAGAATTCCGTTGATAAAACGTCCATAATTGGACCGGATTGTACCCGGGCGTATATTCCTGCCGTGTTAACAGCGACGGGGGGCGTAACTGAAGCGTAAGTCGGCGGCCGAGAGGTACGAGGAGAGGCGCAGGGACATCCTCTCCCGCGAACGGCACACGCATGGAAGAGCGTCGCGCGGCGTCTTCGAGACCGTGCTCGCCTATCCGAACTCCTACGCCGTCGGGATGACCTCCCTCGGTTTCCAGCGCGTCCTCAGCCAGATGTCCGACTGGCCCGACACCCTCTGCGAGAGGGCATTCATGCCCGAAGCCGACGAGCTCGCCTGGAGGCGCAAGACTGGGCGCCCGCTCGTGACGCTCGACGGCGGCCGCGCTCTTCGCAGCTGCGACCTGCTCGCCTTCAGCATCTCCTGCGAGTACGACTACATAAATGTTCTCGCGATGATGAAGCTCTCGGGCATCGCACCCAGGGCTTCCGACCGCACCGACGACTGGCCGCTGGTGATAGCGGGCGGCCTCTGCGTCACGGCCAATCCCATGCCGATGGCGCAGTTCCTAGATGTAATGGTGATCGGCGAGTCGGAGCCCACGCTCGGACCCCTGCTCGACACCATCAAGAGCATGGGCTCCCAGGGCGCGGGCAAGAGGAGACTGCTGAAGCAGCTGTCCACCCTGCCCGGCATCTACGTGCCGTCGGTGCACTCCGCGAAGTCGCCGAAGGCGTCGATCATGCGCCAGTGGGCCGGGGTCGAGGGCCTCGGGGCGCACTCCGTGGTCACCACGCCAGAGAGCGTCTTCGAGGACACGATCATGCTCGAGATAGCCAGGGGATGCCCCTTCAACTGCCGATTCTGCCTGCCCGGGTACGCATATCTG
>JAKLEF010000192.1 GCA_022703195.1 Candidatus Fermentibacterota bacterium
ATGACCACGGACGAGGAGAACGGATTGTCGCTCGCGCGGAGCGCTGATGACACTGCGCCGCCCTCTTCATCGCCGATGCCGAGCGAGAGGTCGATCCTGTAGAACTTGTCCGTCTCCGGGTTGCTGACCCAGACGATGTCGGCCGACTCGAACGCGACGCCTCTGGCCGCGTTCTCCACGACCGACCCGGGGATCATGTTCACGAGGACCCCCGCCGTGCTGTAGGCCTTCACGGGGCTGTCGACTCCGTCGCACGCCGCCCAGATCAGCCCGCCCGAGATGTCGATGTCGTAAGGCGTGCCAAGGCCGGAGTTGAAGCTGTTCACATAGGGGGTCGACCCGACCGTGCCCGTCCAGGTGTAGGTCTCGACCGAGTATCCGTAGGTGCTGGTGCCGATCGCATAGAGCTTCGCTTCATCTGAACCCAGTCCCGTCACCGACGAGAGCTGGCTTCCTCAACAGGCTACGGTGAACTGACCCTGATACTCCCCCGACGTGTTGTACATGTTGACGTAGTCGTTCGTCATCCCAACGTAGACCGTGCCGTTCCCGAACGCGCACCCGGTAGGCGTCTCACCTGCGACGGGCGTGACGTACCAGGAACCGAGGACGCTGCCTGTGGCCGGATCTACGCTGTGGAGGTAGTTGGTCACCCCGTCGACCGCCCAGAGCGACCCGCCGCCGTACGCAAGCCCGCTGATGTTGGTGTCGGGAGCATCGATCGTCCCGAGAACCGTCTGAGCGGATGCGACGGACAGCGAGAGCAGCACCGCCAGCAAGACCCTCTTCACTCGTCACCCCTCTCCCTTCCGCGCGGACGCGGAAACTCAGAAGCCCAGGTTGACTCCGGTGTAGACCGAGCTGATGTCACCGGCGCCGGCTTCGTCACCGAGAGCCCTGGCATATCTGTACTCGGCGAAGAAGCCGACAGGAAGAGCCGCGGGCTGGAAGCTCGCACCGACGACTCCGTGTACGGACGGATGCACCTTGTCGTAGACGTCCAGGGGGGACTCCTGGCCGGTCTGCTGCTCGACGTACTGGATCAGCAGGTCGGCGTCGCTCACCATGATATGCGCCCCGCCGCCACCGCCGATGTACGGCTCGATGGGCAGGCTGCTCACGGGCAGGAAGATCTTGAGAGTGGCCGCGACGTCGAGGTCGTGGAAGGTGGCGGTGTAGTTCTGCAGGAGCTGGTCACCCGGCCCCTCCCATCCCCATTCCTCCTCGAGGTACTGAAGAAGGGAGTCCTGGTCGACCTCTATCCCCTCCTCCTCCTCTATGTAGTCGATGAGATAATCCTGCATCACTATGTCGGTCTCGCTGGAGGTGTAGCCGGCGCTGAGCTCGACCGCCACCATCTCCATCAGGGGCAGGATGATCTGCCCGCCGAAGACCGGGCTCGACCCTCCGTCCTCGGTCCTCGGGTCGGAGCCGCTGTAGTACCCCACCCTCCCGCCGATCCTGGGGCCTGCGAGGGCGACGGCTGCGATTGCTGTGACCAGAAAGAGACTCCTCATGCCTCGGACCTCCCTTTTCTTGTGTGCTGCAACATGGAGCACGGGATGTGGCAAGTCAACGAAAACCTTGACCCGGGGGAACGCCGGTGCCAGAATGTGCGTTGATTCCTCAGCAAGGAACGGCAAGCCGCCGACGATGCTTGGAACACGTCGCCGAAAGGACGGTCCAGGATGAAGTTGTGGCCTATAGTCCTCGTTCCCTTCGCCCTCGCTTCCGGTTCGGGCGAATCGTACCAGTGGCAGTCCCTGGGCGGCGAGGCAGGAGACATGCCCCGGTTCGAGATGGTCGAGTCCGACCTCGGCCACTTCGTCGCCGACGTCTCGTTCCCCGGTTTCTGGATCACGTCCTTCCCGGGCGGCGGCACCTCCTGGGACAGGCTCGAGATGACCGGCTGCACCCCCCAGGGCGAGACGGGATTCCCCGAGCTGCCAGCATACCCAGTGATGTTCGCGCTGCCCTTCGGCACCACGGCGGTTGTCACCGTCGAGGAGGTCGAGTTCTCGACCTTCCAGGGCATGTCCGTACTGCCCAGGCAGCCGGCGGAGATAGACATGCCCCACGCCCCGTGGCGGTTCGAGATGGACGACAGGATCTACAGCGTCCCAGGCCTGACGACACCGGGCGCCTGGGCCTCCGCCGACAACGACGCGATCTGGTCCGGCCTGCACTGCTCGCGCCTCGTTGTGAACCCGTTCTCCTATATCCCGTCTTCGGGCGAGCTGAGAGCGGTTTCCAGCATGCGTGTCCGGGTCGACTTCGCGGGCAGCGCCCTCGATGCGGCCCAGGCCATCAACCCCGGCATGGAGAGCACCATGGCCGGTCTGGTGGTCAACTTCGGCGACTTCCGCGCAGCGGCCACGGCGGCCCGTGGCGGATCACGCGACGGAGCAGAGTACATCGTGATCTGCACCGCGGCAAACCAGGCCGCTGTGGCGCCTCTCTACGAGCTGCACAACTGGCTCGGCCTGAACGTCCAGGTCGAGGTGCTCCCGACGCCTTCGACCCCGGGCGCGATCAAGAGCGCCATCGCCGACAACTACGAGACCGGCGTCACCAGGTTCGCCCTGATAGTGGGCACCCATGAGGAGCTCCCGTCCTACAGCTACGGCTCCCATGTCGGCGACTACTACTACGCCGACCTCCTCGGCACAGGCGACCTCCCCGAGATAGCGGTCGGGCGCCTCACCGGCACTCCCGAGCAGATATCCCACCAGGTCGACAAGATCATCGAAGGCTACCTCCAGTACTCGTTCGACGACGGCAACACGACGGGCATAACCCCGAGCGAGACCGTCCTGGCAGCCCACGAGGAGCAGTACCCGGGCAAGTACACGCTCTGCTGCAACGAGCTTGCCGCATATGACTACAGCCTCTGCGACATCACGTTCACCAAGGTCTACCCGCCCGAGGGCGGCACGGCCCAGATGGTGTCCGACGCCATCAACAACTCCATCGGCACGGTCGGCTACCGCGGCCACGGCGACGTCACGGTGTGGTCGTGGGGTCCCGGCTGGAATGCGACCAACATCAACGCGCTCACGAACACGTTCATGCCGCCCGTCTTCAACATCGCCTGCTACTGCGGCCGCTACCAGGAGGCGTCCGACTGCCTGGCCGAGAGCTGGCAGTTCGCGACCTGCGGCTCCTCGGGCAACCTCGCCGCCAACGACCCCTCCTACACCGACGCCAACCACACGTACATGAAGGAGCTCTACAAGGCGATATACGACCAGGGCGTCTACGCCATCGGCGAGGCCGTCAACGCGACCACGGTCGTGACGATCGCCCAGCACACCACCTACGGCATTGCCAACGCCAAGATGTACTTCTGGTTCGGCGACCCGGCCATGGACATATGGACCTTCGACACCGAGGGCGAGTACGGCATCCTGAGCATCTCCGGCCCCTCCCAGCTCGATCCCGGGCCCCAGTCCATAACGCTGACCGTCACCGCCGGCGGCAGCCCGGTCGAGAGCGCCGCAGTCACACTGACCGACGGCGTGCAGGGGACGGCCTCCGAGCCGACCTTCTACCTCGAGGGCGTCACCGACGCCTCCGGACAGGTGACCTTCAACCCGACGATCCCCGCCTCCGGCACCATCCATGCCGGGGCCGCCATGCACGACTACCGCAGCGCCTCCATCTTCTGGACGGTGGGGGTGGGCATAGAGGAGGAGGAGTCCGGCGACACGGGCACTCTCTGGATGAGCCTTCCCTCTCCCAACCCCGTGACCACGTCGGCCTCCCTGAGCTTCGTCAACCCGTCGGCCGGGCGGGTCGAGCTCGCTGTGTTCGACGTGACCGGCAGGCTCGTGGACACGATCGTCTCGGGCGACCTGTCCGCCGGCGAGCATGCCGTGGAGTGGCAGACCGGCACCGCGGCCAACGGGGTGTACTTCATCAGGCTCAACACCTCTGCGGGCTCCGTCTCCAGACAGGTGATGGTAGTCAGGTAGAACAGCGCCAGAACAACGGGGGCGGGGCCGTCCGGTCCCGCCCTCCTCATTTCCGGGAGGAGCCAGTGTACAGAGCCGGGTTCGACTGCGACAGATACCTCGAGGCCCAGAAGCGGGCGATCCTCGAACGCATAGGGAGCGTCGAGGGGCGCCTGTACCTCGAGTTCGGCGGAAAGCTCCTGTACGACTACCACGCGGCCCGCGTCCTGCCGGGCTACGACCCCAACGTCAAGCTCCGGCTCCTTCAGCACCTCAAGGACAAGGTGGATTTGCTGCTGTGCATCTTTGCCGGCGACATCGAGCGCA
>JAKLEF010000193.1 GCA_022703195.1 Candidatus Fermentibacterota bacterium
GCAGGTCTCTGAAAGATGCCGGCATCAGGTTCGTAACACAGAACATACTCTGCATCCCGACCTGCTCGTTCGAGGATGACGTGCGCACCATGTCGTTCAATACCGAGATGAGGCCGGACTTCACCTTCGCCACCCTGCTGCAGCCGTACCCCGGCACGGAGATAGCCAGGTTCTGCCAGGAGAACGGATTCATCGGCAGTGCCGCAGAGGCGCCCGAGACGCCCGACTCGTTCTTCCACGCGAGCGTCCTGGACATCCCGGACAGGAAGAGGCGGGAGAGGCTGAGGGCCCTCTTCGCTCTCTCGGTCGAGTTCCCCATCCTTACCAGGCTCGCGGGATTCCTCACCAGGCTGCCTCTCGGGGGGCTCTACTCCTTCCTCGACAAGATCTGGAAGGGCTACTGCATCAAGCAGCGGATATTCCCGTACAGGCTGACCGTGGCCGAGTACGCGCGCGACGTCATATCCTACTTCCGCAGCAACTACTACTAGTCCGGCCCAGGGCTCCCGGTCGCGGGGAGGCTGCCTACCCGCTGTCCGAAGCCTGCCGGGCATCGCAGCTGCACCTGCGACCTGCCGCCCTGCCGGACCGGCTGATGCTCGCGGCCTTGCAGGACGGGGCGTCCCCGGCGATCTTCCAGCGCGGCCGCTCGGTTCGGATCGGTCCTGAGTCGCCGGAGGCGGAGGAGCAGTGAGGGTACTCTTCGCGGATTTCATAAGATCGGAGATAGGCGGCGGGCACATGGTGCTTGCCCGGCTCGCCAACCGTTTCGCGGGCGATCCGGCGAAGGGCGTCACCCCGCTGGTGTTCGTCAACGACATGGGTCGGTTCGCAGAGAGGTTCCTGGACGAAGGCGTGGCCAGGACCATGTTCCGGTTCCCCGGCTCGCTCCGGAAGGTCGACAGGAGAAGCGGCCCGCTCGCGGCCGCGGTCCTCCTGGCAAGGCTGACACCCTTCCTCGTGTCGTTCACGATCCGCCTGACGCGCCTGTGCGTGCGGGAGAGGATAGATCTGATCCATGCCAACGGGATGACGATGCTGGCCCTCGCCGTGCTGCCGTCACTGCTCTCGCGGGCGAAACTGGTGTTCCACATGCACGACGCGCTCCTGACCGAGGAGGAGGGCGGCAACATGAGCCGCGGCGGGAGGAATGCCCTGCTCTTTCTCGCGGGGCGCTTCGCCTCCGCGGTGATCGCGAATTCCGACTTCGTGAGGGAGGCGGCAGTCACTGCCGATGACCGCCTCGCGTCGAAGACGGTCACGATCCACAACGGAGTCGAGGAGACGTCTCCCGAGCCCCTGCGCGCAGGAGCCCCAGGTGACGGGCTGAAGATGCTGAGTTTCGGCAGGCTCGTGCCCGAGAAGGGATTCGCGCGGGGTTTGGAAGCCGTCGCGATCCTCAAGGGCAGGTACGGAATCGACGTCGAGTACTCGATACTCGGCGTTGGTCCAGACTCCGACCGCCTGTCAGGCCTGGCGGCATCGCTGGGCATCGCCGACAGGGTGAGGCTGCCCGGGTTCGTCGACGACGTGAGGCGCTGGATTGCCGAAACCGACGTGGTCCTCGTGCCCTCGCTCTGGCAGGAGCCGTTCGGCCTCACGGTGATCGAGGCGATGGCATGCGGCAGGCCGGTGATCGCGACGAGGGTGGGAGGCATCCCCGAGATAGTCACAGAAGGGGAGGACGGCTTCCTCATAAACCCCTGCAACGCGGCCGAGGAGGCTGCTGCCAGGGTTGCCGCCCTGGCCGCCGATCCGGCGCTCGGGTCCCGCATGGCGGCCTGCGCGGCGGAAACCGCAGGACGGCTGTTCACGATGGATGTCATGGCCGGGCGCGTAGCCTCGCTGTACGCTTCACTCGCCGCGGAGGCCTGACGCGGGGCTTCCTGTCATCGACCATCCCGCCCCGGTCACATCGACAGCGAACATCCCATGGCCCACCAGATGCTCCGGATCCCGCGCCCTTCCCGGCCGCAGCAATCATCCCCGGGCTGCTGATACAGACGCACCGAACCGGGCTTGCAGGAGGAAACGCTCCGAGATATGTTCCTGACCGAACGGTCAGTCATGGGGGTGGGATCATGACCGGCAGGGAGAAGATACTGAAGGTGGCGGAGGATCTTTTCGTGGAGAAGGGGTTCATAGGCACCTCCATGAACGAGATCGCAGAGAGGGCCGGAGTCGCCAAGAGCCTGATCTATCACCATTTCGACTCGAAGAAGGCCCTCTGGCTCGAGATGATCAGGAACTACCACGACAAGTCGGGGCTACTGGAGACATTCTACGACACCATACCGGACGGGGACCCCGACAACTTCGTCGAGCTGCTGACAGGCCGCAACGGTTTCGTAGAGCTCCTGAGGAACAACCCAAGGATGGTCCGGCTCTTCTCATGGCTCAACCTCGAGCAGGAGTTCGAGCCCGAGTACCCGGAGGACGAGATAAAGAGGAAGACCCTGGAGAGGATAAGGGAACTGCAGCGCGACGGATTCGTGAGATCCGACATCGAACCCGGGATCATCCCCATCATCTTCCTGTCGATCGTCATGCACTGGTTCTCCGCGAGATGGTCCCTGGCCGGATGGATGGGAACCGGAATACCGGAAGAGGATGTCGACGACGCCTACCTGGGCGTCGCGATCGACATACTGCTGAGAGGAATAGAGCCTGATGCGAAGGCTTGAACTGAGCTCGATTACACTGCTGTCCGTCATTGCGGCCGGATGCGGGCGGGTGCCCGCGCCGGAGCCCGATCCGGTGCCCGTTCTCGTACAGGTGGTCGAAGCCGGCTCGATCACGGGCACCGTGACCGTGCCTTGCCGGCTGGAGGGCTCCGACGAGGCAGTCCTGGCCGTGTCGACTCCCGCGACAGTCACTTCGGTCCTCGTGTCCGAAGGCGACGCCGTAGAGGAGGGTGACATCCTCCTGACGATGGAGACGGACGGATTGCACTCCGCCGGCATTTCCACCGCTGCAGCCAGGGTCTCCGCCGCCCGCGCCGCGCAGGAGTACGCGGCAGGCAGCCTGGCCCGGGCCGAGGATCTGTACGAGAGCGGGGCACTCTCCGAGAGCGGGATCGAGACGGCCCGCGCATCGGAAGCCTCGTCGCAGGCCACACTCGGCCTCGCGAGAGCCGGATACCAGCAGGCGGTGTCGGAGGCTTCGCTGGGGCAGGTGAGGGCGCCCTTCGCGGGCACCGTGACACGGGTGTGGGCCAGGACCGGCAATCCCGCGTCGGGGAGCCTGGTGGCCCTGGCCGGCGGTGAGGTGCTCGAGGCGTCGCTGGGCTTCGCCCCGTGCCGGCTGCGCCAGCTGTCCGAAGGCCAGCCGGTCTTCCTCGAGACGACGGTCTTTCCCGGCGAGCTCTTCGACGGAGTGATAACGGCCGTTTCGCCGTCGATCGACCCGGTATCGGGCCTGGCCTTCTGCACGGCGCAGTTCGGCAACGCCGACGGCAGGCTCAGATCCGGCATGAGCGGCACCGCGACAGTGGCTCTCACGACCGTAACAGGAGCCGTGGTGGTTCCGCAGTCCGCGATGGAGAGGCAGCCCGGCGGAGGCTGGCGGGTGGCGGTGTCCGAAGGCGGCATCTGCCGGTTCAGGACGGTGGAGGCGGGGATGCAGGACGGGTTCGACTGGCAGATCCTGTCGGGGCTCTCGGAGGGGGACAGCCTGGTGGTCTTCGGGATCAACCGCGTCTACGAGGGCTGCAGGCTCGCGGAGGCGGGGATATGAGCCTCCCGGCGCTGGCGATAAACCGCAGGGTGACTTTCCTGATGGTGTTCCTGCTGATGACGGGCGCAGGCGTGTTCGGCATCACGCAGCTAGGCCTCGACTACCTCCCCAAGGCCGACCTGGGACAGGTGATGATCATCACCGCCCTGCCCGGCAGCGGACCCGAGGAGGTGGAGACCCTCGTCTCAGAGGTGCTGGAGGATGCGGTAAGCGGCGTGGAGGACGTGGACTGCGTGGAGTCCGAGAGCAGGGCGTCCCTGAGCACCGTGACGGTGGATGCGCCTCTCGGGGCGGACATCGACCAGGTGCTGGACGATGTGAAGGAGGCGGTCGACAGGAACCAGGCCCTCCTGCCGGGAAGTGCCACCGATCCCGTGGTGTTCGCCCTCGAGAGCAGCATGAAGCCGCTGATGATAGTGAGCTTCTCGAGCCAGACCCTGTCCAGCGCAGGGCTCCGCCGCCTGGTGGAGGACGAGGTCCAGCCGGTGCTGAGCCGCGTGGGAGGGGTGGCCTCGGCGGACATCTCGGGCGGCGAGGT
>JAKLEF010000194.1 GCA_022703195.1 Candidatus Fermentibacterota bacterium
CTCTCCCTGATCCTCGCCCTGTCCTGCTCCTCGAGGGATCCCTTCGGATCCTGGGCGACTGCGATGGAGGTATAGAGGGATGCCGGTCCGGGAGGCATCCCCGTGACGGATGCCGGGCGCCCGCCCCCGGCCGCGGATGCCGCGAGGATCTCGAAGAGCTCGCGTGCCGTACCCGGGCCGAAGTCGCCTGGCTCGAGGAATGATGCGAGACCGGCGTCCAGCCCTCCGTCGGCTCCGGACATGAGGGCCCTGAGCAGGGACATGTCCGAAGCGCCGATCCGGGGCGTATCCACGCTTCTCCTGGCGGGCCTCTCGGGGCTCTCCTGCTCGAGCTGGGCCGAGAGGGTCTCCATGGAGTACCCAGTCAAGTCCGAAATCCTCCTGAGCATCGTCTCGCGGAGAACAGGCCCGGATGCCCTCGAAGCCAGGGTCAGGAGCCTCTTCACCGCCTGCACAGCCCTGCCGGAGGCCTCCAGCCCCTTCCAGCCCCCCGAGAGGGACATTGCGAAGGCCACCGGATCGAAGGCAGTCTCGACCTTCGAGAGGAATGCCTCCATCCCTCGGGATGCCACGAAGTCGTCTGGGTCGGTACCCTCGTCCAGCCTGACCACCCCGGGCCAGCATCCCTCCGCGAGGAGCACCTCGCAGGCCCTGAACGCCGCCTTCGCTCCCGCGGCATCTCCGTCGTAGCATACCACCACGCCCTGCGCCAGGGAAACGAGCTGCCTCGCCTGCGTCTGGGTGAGCGCGGTCCCGCAAGTCGCAACCACGCACTGCAGGCCCTCCTGGTAGAGCCTGGCATGGTCGAAGTAGCCCTCTACGAGGATCACCGTCTCCATGTCCCTGGCGGAGGCCCTTGCCTCGTTGTACCCGTAGAGCAGGTCGCCCTTGTGGTAGACAGGGGTGTCTGGCCCGTTGAGGTACTTGGGTTCGACCGGGCCGGTCGCCCGGCCTCCGAAGCTCACGGTCCTCCCCCTCCTGTCACGAATCGGGAAGAGGAGCCTCTCGCGGAACCTCTCGTAGGTCTGTCCCGAGTCAGGCCGGATGGCGAGCCCGGCCTCGACTGCGGTGCTGGATGAGAAGCCGAGACCCGAGAGATGTCTCAGCAGACCGCCGCCCTGAGGCGCCCACCCAATCCCGAGGCTCTCCGATGTGGCGCTCGAGATCCCCCTCTTCTCCAGATAGGAGCGGGCGCCCGAGGATCCGCCGGATGCGAGCGAGCGCACAAAGAACGAATGCGCTTCTTCGAGGATCCTCCTGAGCGGCGCACCCGGGTCGGCCTGCCTCGGGACGTCGGAGACGTCGATCCCGTACTCGGAGGCCAGCTCCTCCAGCGCCTCCCGGAACGAAACGCCCAGGAAGTCCATCAGGAAGGTGAACACGTCGCCCCCGGCCCCGCAACCGAAACAGTGGAACGCCTGCCGCCGGGGGGAAACGTGGAAGGAGGGCGTCTTCTCCCGGTGGAAGGGGCAGAGCCCCCTGTGGCCGGAACCGCTCCGGCTGAGAGGCACGTACCTTCCGATGACCGCGACTATGTCGGCGGCATCCTTGACCCTGGACACCGCTGCATCGTCGTACACGCGCTACCGCCTGTCCGACAGGATGGCGATGGTTACGCCCGTGCCGCCCTCGTGCGGCTCGGCCATGCCGTGGGACGCGACCCTCCTGTCCCTCTTGAGGAAGTCGTGCACTGACTTCATGAGCACGCCCTTCCCCTTGCCGTGTATTATGCGCAGCCTGGTGAGCCCGGAGGCCAGGCAGGAGTCCATCCTCATGTCGAGCAGCCCCAGGGCCTCCTCCGACGTCATTCCCCTCATGTCGATCTCACCGGAGACGGGCTCGACGGAATAGGCCGCGGGCGCCTCAAGCCTGCGGGGTCCGTCACCGGACGCCGGCCTGAGATCTCCCGGGGCCCTCTCGACCCTCAGCACGCCGAACCTCACCACAACCGACGAGCCCCTCACCTCCTCGACCACTCCCGTGCCCTTCCAGCCATCCACGGAGACGACGTCCCCCGCGGAGAACCCGGCGGGCCCGGCCGGGATCGATGGCGCGGGCTTCGGCGGAGGCGCCTGGATCGGGGATGAGAGCTCCCGGATGGCTCTTCTCGCGGCCTTCCTCTCCCCGGCATCGGTGCTGCGCAGCCGCGACAGCATGGAGTCCGCCCGGGAGTTGAGGTCGCGGATGAGCTCGTCGGCCTTCCGTGCCGCCTCCTCCCTCTGTCTCGACGCATCGCGCCTCTGGAGCTCGGCGAGTTCCTCGAATTCCGCCCCCAGCTTCTCCGCCTTCTCCGCCAGGGCCCTGGCCTCGGAACGCTCCCCCTCCAGCGCCTGTATCTCTGAATCGAGCTGGGCGATGAGCCTGTCGAGCCGGAACGCGTCCTGGGACAGCCCCGACGCCCTCTCGAGGAGGGGCGCGGGAAAGCCCATCCTGAGAGCTATCTCGAACGTGTAGGAGGAGCCCGGGGTCCCGAATCTGAAGCCGTAGTCGGGCGAGAGGCTCTCCTCGTCGAAGTTCATGCAGGCGTTGTAGAAGCCCTGGTGTGTGGACGCCAGCGACTTGAGCTGGCCGAGATGGGTCGTGGTCACGACCCTCGCCCCCTTCTCGGCCAGGCCTTCCAGCAGGACGGCAGCGAGGGCCGAGCCGGTGAGCGGATCGGTGCCCCCGGCAGGTTCGTCTATGATCGCGAGAGTCCCTCCGTCGGCGGAATCGAGCATCCCGATCTCGTCCTTCAGTCTGGCGGAGAAGGTGCTGAGCCTCTCGGAGAGCGACTGCCTGTCGCCGATCGATACGAGGATCTTCGAGAAGTGGGGCAGCGACGACCCGGGCGCCGCCAGGGCGCCGAGGCCGCTCTGGCTTCCGCAGACCGCCAGACCGATGGTCTTTACCAGGACGGTCTTGCCGCCGGCGTTCGGACCGCTTATCACGACGGCCCTCCAGTCGGCCGGGAACGAGATGTCGTTGGCGACGGACTCGGCCCCGGGGATGAGGGGATGCCTGGCCGACCTGAGGTCCAGCGGACCTTCCGGCGGGAATGTCGTACCGGCTTCCATGTGGTACCTGGCCCTGGCGAAGATGCAGTCCAGGAGCACCGCCGAGCCGGCGCCGGCCTTCACGGGCCCGGCACTCTCACGGAGCATGGCGGTCGCCTCGCGGAGGATCCTCCGCTCCTCCTGGGCCATCTCCATGAGCGTCTCCTGCAGCCTGTTGCCGGTTTCGAGCAGTTCGGCGGGCTCGATGAAGAGAGTGCCCCCGGAATCCGACCTGTCATGGATCATCCCGGGCACGGAGGCGCGCCTGGCGGCGACCACCGGGATGACCGTCCTGCCGTCCCTGAGGGTCGGCGGGGCGTCCCGCGAGACCCCCGCCGCCACCATCCTCTCCGATATCCTCGCGGCATCCCTCGCCAGCCCGTCACGCAGCCTCGCGGCCGAACGGGCGAGCCTGGCCAGGAGATCGGAGGCATCGGGAGCCACTGTCCCCTCCGGCGTCGTGATCCTGAGCAGATGCCGGGTGAGCGGCGCCAGGTCCGGCAGTTCCAGGAGCCTGCCGGCGAGGACGCCATCCCTCCAGGGCAGACCAGTCGCGTCGAGGCGGGCACGGAAGGACGAGAGGGAGTCCAGCGCCTCGGCGGCGGCCCGGAGGGACGCCGGTTCCAGGGCCACGGCCCCGGTCTCGAGGAGGGAGATGACGTCGAACAGAGGATCGGCGGAGGCTCCCGGCAGGGATGCGCCTGCAGAGAGGAGAGAGGCTGCCTCGATGGTCTCGAGCGCGAGCGACACCGATCCCGCCCTGTCGGCGGCCGGTTCGAGCCTCGAGACGAGCCCGGCCCCCCTCGCGCTGCCGGCAAGCGAGGAGACGACGGAAAGGACTCTGTCGAACTCGAGCCTCGAGAGGTCGGTGTGCATGACCTGCCCTCCCGGGCGTGACGCCCTCACCCCTTGCGGAAGTTGCCCGATCCGGCCAGTTCCTTCAGGGCCTTCTTCTCCGACTGGCTGAGCCTCCTGGGAACGTACACGGAGATCCTCACCTCGAGGTCGCCCCTGCCCCTGCCGCGGAGCCTGCCCATCCCGGCGCCACGGATGCTCACCACATCACCGGGCTGGGTGCCTGGCGGGAGATCGATCCTCCTGGTCCCGCCCTCCACCGTGGGGATGTCGAAGCCCGATCCCAGAGCGGCATCGGGGAAGCTCACCGTCAGCGGATACACCAGGTTGTCGCCGCTGCGAGAGAAGGGACCGTAGTCGACGCTCCT
>JAKLEF010000195.1 GCA_022703195.1 Candidatus Fermentibacterota bacterium
AGCGTGAGATGATCAGGCGCCTCCGCCTCGCCTCCCCCTCGGACTGGAGGTTCGAGCTGGAGCAGGTCGAGGCGGATCCAGGCTGCTGGGACAGGGTCGCCGCGAGGGCGGCGGTCGAGGTCTTCAAGGCGGGCCCGCTCCGGACTCCCGCAGCGAACATCCTCAAGCAGTGCATGCTCGCCGCCGGGGCCGACGCCATCGTCGCCCGCGGCTGCATCGACGCCTCCGTCGACAGCAGCCTGGCCCTGGTGCTGGGCACGCCCAGGCAGCTCAGGCAGGCCGCCTCCTCGCTGGAGGGCCAGCCCTTCGGCCTTCCGGAACTCGGGCGCTCCATCCTGGAGCTCCTCGGGCCGGATCGCCGCCGGGCCTGTCTGGCTCTCCGCTCGGGGACGCTCACCTTCACGAACGGCCCCGCCGTCATGGGCATCCTCAACATCACCCCCGACTCCTTCTCGGACGGCGGGCTCTACCTCGCCCCGCAGGCGGCCGCGGACAGGGCTGTCGAGATGCATGCGCAGGGCGCCTCGATCGTCGACGTCGGGGCCGAATCCACGCGCCCCGGCTCCCTGCGGGTCCCCTCGGCGATCCAGAGGGAGAGGATCATCCCCGTCGTCAGGGAGATAAGGCGGCGTGACCCCGGCCTGCCGCTCTCTGTCGACACCTCCGACCCGGACACCGCCAGGGCCGCGCTCGGCGAGGGCGTGGACATGATCAACGACGTCACGGCCCTCTCCGAGCCGGGCATGGCCGAGCTCGCCGCCTCGACCGGGACTTCGGTGATCCTGATGCACATGAAGGGCCGCCCGCGCGACATGCAGGCCTCCCCGTCCTACGACGACGTGATCGGCGAGATAGTGGCATTCCTCGAGGAGCGGGTCGCCTCCGCCTGCGCAGCCGGCGTCCCGCGCTCGCTTATCCTCGTCGACCCCGGCATCGGCTTCGGCAAGAGGCTCTGCGACAACATCGCGATCGTGAGGAGGCTCGGGGAGTTCAGATGTCTCGGCGTCCCCGTGGTGCTCGGGCACTCGCGCAAGAGCTTCCTCGGAACCGTCACCGGAAAGGGCGAGGCCTCGGAGAGGGATCCTGCGACCGCCGCGCTCTCCGCCCTCGCCGCCCGTGACGCCGACATGCTCAGGGTGCATGATGTCGTCGCCACGGTCCAGGCCGTGAAAGTGGCCATGGCAGTCCACGGAGGTCCGACGGAGTGATCATCGAGCCCCTGGGTCACCCGATCCTGAGCGGATTCTGGCTCGCCCAGCTAGCCGACATCACCATAGTCGCCATCGTCGCAAGGGCGGTCATCAGGTCGATCTGGCGCACGCCCGCCATGTCCATCGTGCTGGTCTTCCTCGGAGTGCTCGTGAGCGGCATCGTCCTGAGGGAGCTCCAGTTCTTCACGGTGGGCTACCTCCTAGAGAGCCTGAGCGGAGTTCTCTTCGTCACATCTGTAGTGATCTTCCACGAGGACATCAGGAACATCCTTCTCGAGCAGGGGCGCAAGCTGTCGGCGAAGCTCCGCAGCCGCCCGGCCCTGACCGGGCGGGAGACGGTCGAGGCGGTGGTCAGCTCGTGCGTCGTCCTGAGG
The DNA here is from genome assembly GCA_022703195.1 of Candidatus Fermentibacterota bacterium. GTDB lineage: Bacteria > Fermentibacterota > Fermentibacteria > Fermentibacterales > Fermentibacteraceae > Fermentibacter. The sequence goes on from JAKLEF010000195.1 coordinate 1,586, forward strand.
CGCAGGAAGCTCGGCGCCATCATCGTCATCGAGAGGAACGACCTGCTCGACAACTACTACCGCGAGGGCCTCGAGCTCGACAACCTGCGGGTCGTCCCAGAGGTGGTGGCCTCGATGCTCCAGCCGCCCGGCCCTCTGCACGACGGCGCGCTCGTGATCAGGAACGACAGGCTGGTGAGGGCGTCCACGTTCCTCCCTCTGGCCGAGTACACGCGCTTCAAGCTCAAGCTCGGTGCGCGGCACAGGGCCGCCCTCGGGCTGGCCGAGCGCTCGGATGCCGTTGTAGTGATAGTCAGCGAGGAGTCGGGCGACTTCAGGATCGCCCACGACGGGCTCCTCGACGGGCCCCACAGCGAGGAGGTGCTCCGCGAGGAGCTCCTCTCGCTGACCGGAAACGCATGACAGCCCCTGACCGCATCGATACTCTGACCGCGGCCGTGTCCGCCGAGGCCCGCGCGGCCGTCTCCGAAGCCGCAGCCCTTGCAGAGCCTGCCTTCTCCGCCATTCTGGCGAGATCGCTCGATGCCGCCTCCGTCGGACTGGACCTGTGCCTCGTCTCCTGTGCGACGGCGGGATGGGCCGGGGGAGAACCGGAGGAGGGAATCCCCGGAGCAGCGGCAGCCCACATCCTCGACGCCGCGATTGCCAGCCACCTCACGCTGCCGGGGTTCATGCTCGATCTGCCGGTGGAGTCCGTGTGGTCCGAATGCGGCGAGGCCTCGGCGATCCTGGCCGGAGACGCGCTCGTCCCGGCAGCGATGGGCTACCTCGCCTCGAAGGGCGGGCTGAACGCCAGCAGGCTCGTCGGGGCCGCGGCATCGCTCCTGTGCGGGAGCATCCTGCCGGGCTTCTCGTCCGAGCTCTCTCTGCGCGACAGGCAGAAGACCGACCTGCAGGAGCGCGAGAACGCCTGGCGCAGGCACTCCGGAGGGCTTGCGAGATTCGCGGCCGAGGCAGGTGCGGTCCTCGCGGGCGCCGACGGGCGGACCGCGGACAGGTCGGCCCTCGCCGGGCTGGAACTCGGCCGCGCCGTCGATCTCGCCAGACTGCCGGGATGCCCCTCGCGCCATGGCTCGCCGCTGGCGGAGAGGGTTTCCGACGCACGCTCCGCACTCTCGGCCCTCGCCGACTCCCTCGCCGGCGACTCTCGCGCAGACCTGCTCATCGAGCTCATCGGCCGCATCGGCTCCTCGTTCGAGGGTGCCGACCTCTTCTCGCAGAACTGACTCCATCATTTCCGCGTCGGCGGAAGTGAGGAGGCCCGGCAGTGGTTCACCATCCCGTGCTCGTCGTGCCGGGTGAACCGCGAGAGGGCCCGGGCGTTCATCCACAGATCCCCCGGCCTCTTTCTGGTTTGAAATGTTTGACTTGCATCACCGTCTGAATGCTGTTCACTTAAAATGCTGCAGCTCTGCTCACTGGCCGGGTTCGGCCGATCCGAAGTTCATGCCAGGTCACGGGTTCCTCAGATGCGGTGGCTGATTGGCAGAACGATTGCTGGACGACAATTGCCTGCGACCGTATAATAATGACAAAGTATTACTGATCCGTTCGAACTGTGGAGACAACTGGTTTACGACAGGCCGATCCGGCCCGGAACGGTGAAGCATCAGAGGGAAGGCTGCTATGATCTTCGTCCGTATCCACGCCATGCCATGCGTCAACAGGTGCTGGCACTGCTTCTGCTGCGGAAGCCCGGATGATCCGCTCATGGAGGGCGCGACCGTTCTCCGCATACTCGACGACCTCGCCGCCTTGAAGCGGGAGAGCGGAGAGGTTGTCTTCCCCCTGTTCTACGACGAACCCACGATCCACCCGGATTTCGTCCGGATCATGGGCCGCCAGCTCGACCTCGGCCTGATCATGGACGATTGGTGGTTCCCCACCAACGGATACGGCCTCGCCAGGCTCCCGGACGAGGGGTGGAGGGAGCTTGCTGAGAAGGGTTTCGAGGGCATCCGGCTCCACTTCCACGGGGTGGGGGAGCGACACGACCGGCGCGTGGGAAGAAGTGGTGCCTACGATGACCTCGTGGAGACCATTAGGCGTGCCGAACTGTTCGGCGTGGAGTGGTTCGCGGGCATGGTCCTGAGCGCGGACAACGCCGTCGAGTACGATGAGACGAAGTCGGAGATCGAAAAGCTGGGATCGCCCTGTGCGAAGTTCGGCTGGATGCTTCCTCAGTCGCAGGGCAGGGCTGCCGGAACAGGGAACAGGGTGAGATTGCATCAAATCGCACATCTCCTTCGTGCGAACGGCGGATGGAAGACCGAAGCCGACCACGTCCGGTCCATCCTCTCCGACGAAACCCTCGGTGGAAGGAAAGCATTCGACCCTGACTGCGGGACGATCTGGCTGGATATCAGCCACGATCTGACGGTCACCTTCGGAGGCGGCTGCGACGGAGATCCTTACGACGGGATGAAGTCCCTCGTGACACTCGGAAACCTGAAGGGCGAAAGCATCCAGGAATGCTATCGACGGTACCTCGAGAATCCACCCGCTCCCGTCAGGGCACTGTCAGGGGTGACCTTGGGAGAGCTGGCCGAACGCTATGGAAACCCCGGGAGCGACTTCGTCTACCACATCTCAGACCTCGCG
>JAKLEF010000196.1 GCA_022703195.1 Candidatus Fermentibacterota bacterium
CGCCGGGATGTAGTCCATCGAGAGATAGTGGTAGAGAGCCTCGGGATCCGGCTCGCGGGAGAATCCGTCGAGTTCGAGGAGCGACTTGATCTCTGAGGCGAAGGCGAGGCGGCCGCGGTGCAGGCAATAGAAGAGCGGCTTGATCCCGAAGCGGTCACGGGCGAGGAGAAGCCTGCCTGTCCCGCCGTCCCAGAGGGCCATCGAGAACATGCCGTCTAGGAGAGGCAGCATGTCCTCACCCATCTCTTCGTAGAGGTGGACCAGGACCTCGGTATCCGTCCTCGACCTGAAGGCGTGTCCGCGTCCGTCCAGGCCGGCCGAGCGCCGCAGGTCGAGATGGTTGTAGATCTCTCCGTTGTAGGCTATCCAGACGGAACCGTCCTCGTTCGACATCGGCTGCCTGCCCTGAGCCGAGAGGTCGATGACGGACAGGCGCCTGTGCACGAGTCCGATGCCGCGGGAGCGGAAGAGCCCCCCGTCGTCGGGGCCCCTGTGGACGAGAACCGAGCCCATGCGCTGGAGAAGCGGGGGGTCGGGTTCGCCCCCTCCGGGCATCAGTATCCCGGCGAATCCGCACATCAGATGCGGCCTCCGGGGCCCGGGAGGAGCGGACATCCCCGGAGGGAGCGGGTCATCCGCGCGGGTTCCATTCAGGTGCAGGAGACCTTCTCGCCAGTGCCTCCGAGAGAAGTCCGACCAGTGCGATCTGCAGGCCGGCGAGAAGGAGGACCACGGCTGTCGTGGAGACGATCTCGCTGTCGAGCAGGTTCCTCGACTCGGAGATCGCCACGGCCAGGTCGAGCCCGAGCTTCACCATACCTGACAGGAAACAGGCGGCGGCAACAGGCATGAAGACCTTGAGAGGCCGGAAGAGGATGGACAGCCGCAGCACCAGACCGATGAAAGTGAAGAAGTTCCTGGCCTTCATCTTAGATCTACCGACCCTCTGCAGGTAGTCGATGGGGATGAATTCGACGGCCAGCCCGTCGCAGAGGCAGGCGACGGTGATGGTGGTAGTGAAGGAGAACCTGTCCGGGAGGAGGTGCTGATACTGGAGGAACACCTCCCGGCTGAAGGCCCTCAGCCCCGAGTTGAAGTCCGGGACCCGGACCCCCGTCACATACTGCGTCAGGTTCTTGAGGATCCATTTGCACGGGCGTCTGACGAGCGGGATCCTGACCTTGCTGCCGATCCTCGCACCGACTGCCATGTCGCAGCGATCCATCGCCCCGACCAGGACCCGGATCGCCGAGGAGGGATATGTCCCGTCCGCATCTATGATCACGATCGTGTCGTACCGGGCCGCCCTGATCCCGGACTTCAGGGAGGCGCCATATCCCTTGTTGACTGCGTGCCTCACCACCCGGACCCCGCTGGCCTCGGCGATCTCTCCGGTCCTGTCCGACGAGCCGTCGTCGACCACGATCATCTCGAAGTTCTCGAACGAGCGCCCGACGGAGGCGATATCCCCGATTACGGGAGCGATGCCTTTCTCTTCATTGTACGCAGGCATGATCAAGCTGACACCGAGCATCGTCTCCTCCAATCGGATGATATCACTGCACCGGCAGCCGTCACCAGAGGACATCCTCGTCTCGCCCGCCGGCGCACCAGTAGTTAGTATCAGGCATGGAGCAGGATTGAACAGGAAGATCCGCTTCGCCCTGTCGCTCGCGGCCGGACTAGCGGTCCTCGCGGCCGTGGGCTGGGCGTGCGACCTCGAAGTCGCTCTCCATGCAGCTTCCGGGGTTTCGCCCCTGTGGCTCGTCCCATTATCGGCTGTCTATTCCGCTTCCTGGCTGTTCCGCGGCCTGCGCTTCTGGAAGATCCTCGCGATGCAGGGCCTTCGAAAGGGCTTCCTCGACGCACTTAGCCTCGAACTCGTGAGCGACCTCGCGAACCAGTTCGTTCCGGCAAGGCTCGGAGACGCGGTCAAGGTCGTCTACCTCAAGCGCCGGGACGGCTTCGGCCTTGCAGAAGGAGTATTCTCGGCAGTCCTGGTCAGAGTCCTCGACCTGGCTGCCCTTCTGTCCCTCTCCGGGCTCTGCCTGCTGATGCTCCCGGCCGGTTCGACCGGGGCCGGGCACATGGCAGCAGTTTCCGGCGCCGCGTCGCTTGCCGTCATATCGATGGCGGCCCTGGTGTTCTGGTTGCGTCCATCCCTCCTTGCCGGCCTCCTCGGAGGGCCGCTCCGAAGGCTGAGAGAACCCGTCCTGCGCGTCAGGAACGGGATTAAGGGTACCGGGATGGCTTTCCCCGGGTTGTTCATGATCTCCTGCTCGATATGGGTCTTCGATGTGATGACGCTCCTGATCTTCCTCGAAGCGCTCGGAGTGTCACTGAGCCCGTTCGAGACGGCTTTCGTCCTCTTCGCGGCCAATCTCGCGAAGGCTGTTCCGTTCTCGCCGAACGGCCTGGGTGTATACGAAGGGGCGGCCGTGCTCCTCCTGACGAGCTTCGGAACGCCCCGGGCCACGGCTTTCGCCGTGAGCGTCCTCGACCATGCCTTCATGAACCTGTTCTCCGCCGCACTCAGCATGGCAGCCCTGGCGAGGCTGGGGCTGTCTGCAGGAGATCTGACCGGGCTTGCTTCAGCTTCGTCACGGGAACCGGAGACCGGGGGACCTCCCCGAGAAAGTCCGTGAAGGACCGTTTCCCCACGTACAGGTCGTGCCACAGGAGCGTGTTCAGGATGCACCAGAGGACCCGGCCGTTGTCCCTGCGGCGCGACAGGTGGTCATCGAACAGGTTCCTGACTGCGGAATACGACAGGAAACCGGTCGACTCGACCCTGGTCCTCGAGAAGCACTCCTCCGCGACATCCCTGAGCTCGCCCTCGAGCCAGTATGAGTATGGCAGCTCGATCCCGAAGTTCTGCCTCCTCCGTATCACGGGCGGCAGCACTCCCGCCATGGCCTTCTTCTCGACCCATCTGCGGCACAGCCCCCTGATCTTGTAGCGCACGGGTATCGTTGCGAAGAACTCGAACGCCAGCCTGTCGACGAATGGGAACCTGGCCTCGATGGAATGGGCCATCAGCATCCTGTCGTTCTTCTGCATGAGGTCGCCTATGAAAAAGTTCTTGAGGTCGATGAAGGCGATCCTGTCGAGGTCCTCCTCGAAATCCACGCTCTCGAACGCCTTTCTGAAGATCTCGCTCGTGGGGCTGAAGCCTCTCGACGCAGGCATCAGGACTGCCTTCTCGTCCTCTTCCAGTACGTGCCGCCAGTGAAGATGGGCCTCCGGCACAGGGAGCTCGGCCCCCCTCGTGAACCGCTTGGCCAGGAAGTCGAAGCTCAGCTTCCGGTATGAGACCGGAAGCCTGCCAGCCAGGCGCAGGTTCGCCTTCCGGAGCGGACCGGGGATGTACCGCCGGTAGAGCGAAGCCATCCTGAAGGCCATGTGGGTTTCGTAGGCGTTGGATATCTCGTCCCCGCCCTCGCCGGACAGGAGCACCCTGACGTGATCCCTGGCTCTCTCAGCCAGCAGGAAGAAGGGGATGGCCGATCCGTCGCCCAACGGCTCGTCCATGTAGGCCATGTGCTTCTCGATCACTCTCAGGACATCTCCCGGGTCGACTGTGATCTCGTGATGGGTCGAGCCGGCGTATCGAGCCATAGCCCTCTGGTACGGGGACTCGTCGAAGCTCTTCTCGTTTATCCTGAGTGAGAAGCTGTGGAGCTCGGAAGAGGAGCCCAGGTGCCGGGCGAGTCCCAGCACCGAGCTGCTGTCGAGTCCTCCGCTGAGCGTCACGCCCACGGGTGCGTCGGAGATGAGGTTCCTCCTGACGGAGTCCTCCAGCACCGCGAAGAATCCGTCGACCGCCTCGCTCTCGGTCATGTCCTCGCGGGGGGCGAACCTGATCTCGTAGTAGGGTCTGACCAGGGGCGGGTTGCCGCTCCCCGGCGTGGCTTCGACCAGGTGAGCCCCGTCCAGTTCCGATACGCCCTCGAGGGCTGTGAGGGTGCCGGGGATGTAGGCCAGCGAGAAGTAGTGGTGCATCGCCTCGAGACAGGGTTCGGGCCTGAAGCCCGGCACTGCGTAGAAAGCCTTGATCTCGGAGGCGAAATAGAGCCTGTCACCGATGGTGGTATGGAAGAGAGGCCTCGTCCCGAAGAAGTCCCTGACGATCCACGCACGGCAGAGGCGCCTGTCGTAGATGCACATCGCGAACATCCCC
>JAKLEF010000197.1 GCA_022703195.1 Candidatus Fermentibacterota bacterium
GACCGGCTGGGTGCTGAGCCCGGACAAGAAGCTGCCGGGCGCGATGCGCCTCAAGGCCTCGCTGCGCGTGCCGCTGTGGAACGGGCCGATCGAATGCCGGCTCTACCGCTTCGAGATGGTGGCCGGCTCGGCGCGCGATACCTATCCGGAGCTCCCGGCCAGGGTCGAGTCCTCTTCCGTGACCGTCCCCATGTCCGTACTGGCTTCCGCCATAAGGAGAACCTCCTTCGCGGTCGCCCGGGAGGACTACAGGCCTGCTCTCAACGGCGAACTCTGGAAGCTCGGATCCGAAGGCCTCGAAATGGTGGCCACCGACGGGCACCGTCTCGCCCGCATACACCTTTCTGAAGTCGTATCCCCTTCGCCTTTCGAGGCCATCGTCGCTCCCAAGGCCCTCGCCCTCCTCGCCCGCATGGGCGACGACGGCGACGTAAGGGTCAGCTTCCAGGGCTCGCAGCTCTCCTTCGAATTCGGCTCCACCACCATCTTCAGCAGGACGATCGAGGGACCCTACCCTCCCTACGAGAAGGTGATCCCACATGACAACGACAAGAGCCTCGCGATCGCCCGGGAGGAGCTAAACTCCGCCCTCAGGAGGATGCGCATCATCGCCAATCCGGCGACCCACCAGGTCAAGCTCTCCCTCGAGAAGGGGAGCATCCTCGTGCAGGCCGAGAACACCGACGCCGGAGAGGCGAGGGAGAAGCTCGAGGGCGACTATTCCGGCGAGTCCCTTCAGGTCGGGTTCAACGCCGACTTCCTCATGGAGATACTCAAGAACATGACCGGCGACCGCATCGTCCTCAGGCTCAAGAACAGCGCATCCGCCGTCGTGCTCGAGAACGAGACGCCCGAACAGGGCGTCGCTCACCTCTCCCTGCTGATGCCGGTGAGACTCCCCGGGGCCACAGGTTAGGGCGGCTGACAACCCCGGGGAGGGCGGTGCGCACCGCACCGCGGCGAAGGCACCGAGGTGAGGAGCATCGCTTCCATCATCCAGGAGATCCTCTCCGAGGGATACAAGCCCGGACCCCCGCCTCTGGCTCTCGTGGAAGGAGCATGGCCGGGCGTCGTCGGGAACGACATCGCGGTGCTTTCGCGGATCTGTGCCCTCGATGACGGGTTCCTCGTAGTCGAGAGCCTGCATCCTGCAGCCGCCTTCGAGATCAGGTCTCGCGAGGGCGAGTTCGTGGCCAGGCTGAGAGCCGATACGGGCATGGAGATCAGGGCAATCCGTATCAGGCCGGCCGGAAGGAGAAGCTGATTTGTCCGAGTTGAACGGCGGGCGGTACGACGCTGGTTCGATACAGGTCCTCGAGGGTCTCGAAGCTGTTCGTAAGCGCCCCAGCATGTACATCGGCTCCACCAGCCAGACCGGTCTCCATCACCTCGTCTGGGAGGTCGTGGACAACAGCGTCGACGAGGCCCAGGCGGGGTTCTGCACGGAGATCTCGGTCAGGCTTGTCGACGGTGACATCGTGTCCGTGCAGGACAACGGGCGCGGCATCCCCATCGACCCGCATCCCAAGTTCAACAGGCCGGCCCTCGAGATCGTCCTCACCAAGCTCCACGCCGGAGGGAAGTTCGACAGCGAGGCCTACAGGGTTTCCGGCGGCCTTCACGGGGTGGGGCTCAGCGTCGTGAACGCCCTCTCGGAGTGGCTCGTGGTCGAGGTCTCGAAGAACGGTACGAAATACACCCAGAGATACGAACGCGGCATCCCCGTGACAGACCTCACGCCATGCGGCTCCTGCGCGGGGAACGGCACACTGGTCACTTTCAGGCCGGACAGGGAGATCTTCGAGGAGACCTCCTTCAGCTTCGACACCCTCTCCAGGCGCCTGAGGGAGCTCGCGTTCCTCAACAGCGGGCTGTCCATCGGCCTCAGGGACGAGAGGGCGGAAGGCGCGGGCAAGAGCCACGACTTCTGCTACGAGGGAGGCATCGTCTCCTTCGTGCGCTTCCTCAACGAGAGCAGGCACGCCCTCCACGCCGACCCCGTATTCGTCTCCAGGGAGACCGAGCTCGAGGACGGGTCCTCGATGCTCGTGGAATGCGCGATCCAGTACAACTCCGGCTACCAGGAGGAGACCTTCTCCTTCGCCAACAACATCAACACGATCGACGGCGGCACCCATCTCACTGGCTTCCGGGCCGCGCTCACGCGGGGACTGAACGACTACGCCACCTCCAACGGAATGTTCAAGAAGTCCGACGAGGCGTTCAGCGGGAACGACGTCAGGGAGGGCCTCACCGCCGTCATCAGCGTGAAGCTCTCGAATCCCCAGTTCGAGGGTCAGACCAAGACGCGGCTCGGCAACAGGGACGTGAAGGGGGCCGTGGAGTCCATCGTCTACACCGGGCTTGCCACGTTCATGGAGGAGAACCCCGCACTGGCCAGGAAGCTGGTGCAGAAGTGCCAGGAGACGAGCGCCGCCAGGCTGGCCGCGAGGAACGCCAGGGAGCTGACCCGGAGGAAGAGCGCCCTCGAGACGGCCGCCCTGCCGGGCAAGCTGGCCGACTGCACCTCGACCGATCCCGTTGACTCCGAGGTCTTCATAGTCGAGGGTGACTCGGCCGGCGGCAGCGCCAAGCAGGGCCGGAACAGGTTCAACCAGGCCATCCTTCCGCTCAGGGGCAAGATCCTCAACGTCGAGAAGGCGCCCCTGCACAAGATCCTCGTGAACGCCGAGATAAAGGCCATCGTCACCGCCGTGGGCACGGGGGTCGGCGAGGACGACTTCGACCTCGCGAAGCTGCGGTACGGCAGGATAATCATCATGACCGACGCCGACGTGGACGGCGCCCACATCAGAACCCTCCTGCTCACGTTCTTCTACAGGTACATGCCCGCCCTGATCGACCGGGGGCACATCTTCATAGCCCAGCCGCCCCTCTTCGGCGTCCACGCCGGGAAGCGGTCCTACTACGCCTACAACGAGAAGGAGAGGGACAGTATCCTCGAAGAGGTCGGCACGGACAGGGCCACCGTGCAGAGGTACAAGGGCCTCGGCGAGATGAACCCCTCGCAGCTCTGGACCACTGCGATGGACCCCGTCACCAGGACGATCGTGAAGGTGCGCATGGAGGACGCCGTGGAGGCGAGCCACATCTTCTCCGTGCTCATGGGAGACGAAGTCCAGCCCCGCAGGGAGTTCATACAGGAGCACGCGTCGGAGGTGAGGAACCTCGATGTCTGAGAACACTGCAGACGAAGTGAAGACGCCGGACCAGCCGCCATCCGCAGGCAGCCGCGTCATACTGGTCGATCTCGAAGACGAGATGAAGCGCTCCTATCTCGAATACGCCATGAGCGTCATCGTCTCCCGCGCCCTCCCGGACGTCAGGGACGGGCTGAAGCCCGTGCACAGGCGCATCCTGTACTCCATGTACGAACAGAGGCTGACGCATCAGAGGCCTTTCAAGAAGTCCGCCACCGTGGTCGGAGACGTGCTCGGCAAGTACCATCCCCACGGCGACAGCGCCGTGTACGACGCCCTCGTCAGGATGGCCCAGGACTTCTCCCTCAGGCATCCGCTCGTCGAGGGCCAGGGCAACTTCGGGTCCGTCGACGGCGATCCGGCCGCGGCCTACCGCTATACCGAGGCGAGGATGTCCCGTATCGGCGAGGAGATGCTCAGGGACATCGACAAGGAGACGGTGGAGTTCACGCCCAACTTCGACCAGAGGCTCTCGGAGCCGGCGGTCCTCCCATCGGGCGTCCCCAACCTCCTGCTGAACGGCTCTGCCGGCATCGCCGTCGGGATGGCCACCAACATCCCCCCCCACAACCTGAGGGAGCTGGTGGACGCATGCCGGCTGCTTCTCGCCGATCCTTCGGCGGGTGTAGAGGAGCTCCTCGGGGTGGTGAAGGGGCCCGACTTCCCCACCGGCGGCATAATCATGGGGCGCTCCGGCATACGCGATGCCTACGCCACCGGCCACGGATCGATCACCGTCAGGGGCAGGACCTCGATACAGAAATCCGAGCGCGGCCGCGACGCTATCATCATCACCGAGATCCCCTACCAGGTGAACAAGTCGACCCTCATCACCGAGATGGCCGAGCTTGTGAAGCAGCGGAAGCTCGTGGAGATCTCCGACATCCGCGACGAGAGCGACCGGCAGGGCTACCGCGTCGTGATCGAACTCAAGCGCGACGCCAACGCCGAG
>JAKLEF010000198.1 GCA_022703195.1 Candidatus Fermentibacterota bacterium
GCATCAGTCCTGAGTGGCTTTCCCGCTGGCGAGGCCGCGAACGACCATCGCTGCCTTGTGCACGGCGAGCCCCGGGTTCGCGATCAGATCCTGCGCCCAGTTCTGGATGTTGCGGAAGCTCGTCATCTTCCGCCAGCTCCTGTAGCGCTCGATCCGGTGCTTCCAGCCCACCACACCGTCCATTGTCATGTAGGGCAGCCTCATGTTCATGATCTCGTTGGCCCTGTTCCTGGCCGGGTCGAGGAGCTCCGGGTTGGTGTCGTTCGCCAGGTAGCCGTTCTCCCTCGCCCAGGTATGGATGTGGCGGCCGGGGATGGCTGTGGAGAAGTAGACGATGATGTCGTCTGGCCTGAGCCTTTTCAGGAGGCGGTAGGTCATCGCGATGTCCTCGTCGGTCTCCATCGGGAAGCCGATCATCAGGTTGGCGGTGGCCTCGACCCGGAACTCGTGGCACCAGCGGAACGCCTTCACGGCCTGCTCCGGGGTCGTCCCCTTGTCGTAGAACTCGAGGATCTTCGGGCTCCCGCTCTCGATGCCGAAGCTGATGCAGTGGCACCCGCTCTCGGCCATCACCCTCACCTTGTCCCTGGTCACCGTGTCGACCCTGCTGTTGCAGTGCCACTTCAGAGTCACGCCCGCATCCCTGAGCCCGTCGCGGAACTGCTCGAACCACGCCGCGGGGTGCATGGTGATCGTGTCGTCCTTGAAGAAGATCCGCAGGTGCTTCTGGCCGCGCAGCTCCGACAGCTCGATGATCTCGGCCACGACGTCGCCCGCGCTGCGTCGCCTTATGCCTCCTCCGAAGATCAGGTCGGTGCTGGGCTTGCAGTAGGTGCAGCGGAACGGGCAGCCCCTGGTGGTGACCATCCCGTACTCGGCCAGGCCGTTCGCGAAGTAGGTGTCGTAGTCGACCAGGTCGCGGGCGGGGAAGGGGATCGAATCGAGATCGTGGATGACCGGCCGCCTGGGGTTCTGTACGAACACACCGTCAGGCGAGATGAACGAGACGTTGCGCAGGCACCTGACGTCGCCGCCGGCCGCCAGCGTGCCCACAACCTCGAGCAGGGCCTCCTCCGCCTCGCCCTCTATGACGATGTCCGCCCCGGTTTCGCGCAGGGTGTTCTCCGGGAAGATGCTGGGGTACGCCCCTCCCTCGATGTAGAGCGCTCCGGGGTTGACGGCCCGGATGTGCTTCGTCACCATCGCGGCCCTGCCGAGCTTCGCCGCGGCCGATACGGCCACTCCCACCACGTCGGCGTCCCTCACCATGTGGTCGAGCTCGTCGATCTCGCGGCAGAAGGAGTAGTCGACATAACGGACATCGTGCCCGGCATCCCGGAGCACCGATGCGAGGATGAGCTGGCCTACGGGCTCGGCAAGCCCGTTGTACTCGGTCCACTGGAACCTGGGGTAGACAAGGGCGACTCTCATGTCCTCAGACACCTTCCGTGAAGCCTGGGTTGCTGTAATATAGCCCCTGCGGGCCCCGGTGCGAGCTTCGGGCCCATACCTGGCGGAGGACGGAGGCATGCGCGGATGGCCGGATACGACGCGATAGTCTGCGGCGGGGGGCCCGCCGGGGCGTGTGCCGCTTGGAGGCTGGCATCCGGGGGAGCTTCCTGCATCCTGCTGGAGGCTTCCTCCGTTCCGAGCCGGAAGGTCTGCGGAGGAGCCCTGGGCTTCAGGGCCAGGAAGCGCCTGATCGAGGCAGGCATGCTCACCGATGAAGGACTGACGGCCATCTCGCTCCGGGAGCAGAGGGCGATGTCCTTCTTCTGCGGCTTCGAGCATCTGTCGCGCTACGAGTCCGCCGGGCCGGCCATCACGATGGTGGACAGGATGGACCTGGATGCCCTGCTGCTCGCGCGGGCCGAAGCAGCCGGCGCGATCGTTGTCAGGGGAGGGCGGGCCCTCTCGGTGGCTGGTGGAGCATCGATCGAGACCTCCGGTGCCGGGAAGCTGTCGGGTGATTTCGTCATCGCGGCGGACGGAGCCTCCGGGAGGATCGGGCGCGAGGTCCGGGGCTGGCGCAGGGGACCGGCGGGTTTCGGCATGGAGGCCTTCGCGCCCATGCCCCGGGGCTTCCCCTCCGAGATCCGGATACATTTCGGCCTGGCCGACTTCGGCTACGCCTGGGTGTTCCCTCGCAGGGACGACCTGTGCATCGGCATCGGGACGATCGGAGGGAGGAACCGCCCGCGCGGGCTGTTCGAGAATCTCATGCGGCTGTTCGACAGGCTCGGCCTCGAACGGCCCGCCCCGGAGATGCTGAAGGCCGCTCCGATCCCGGCAGGTCACCCTTCATGCCCGATGGGCTCGGGCAGGGTGCTCCTGGCCGGCGATGCGGCCGGGCTGGCCGACCGGCTCACCGGTGAGGGCCTGAGCCATGCCGTGGAGAGCGGGATGCTCGCCGCCGAATCCGTGCTGAACGGCCGCGGCCTGCCGTGGTACCGCAGGGCTGCCGCCTCCGGCTGCGCCGGCATGGTGAGGCAGTCCGCCGTCGCCAGGCACCTGGTCTACGGCAGGCGGTTCCGGCGCCTTGCAATGCGCGGCCTCGCCCGTGACAGGAGATTCTTCGACGGATACTGGGAACTGGTTTCGGGAGCGTCGGGCTACGCGGGGATGATCGCGGGCTTCCTGCGCGGCCCTAGGCCCTGAGGGCGGAGGCGATCCCCGAGGCGATCCGCCCGGGCGTCATCCCCTGATGCCGGTAAAGGTCCTCGGGCTCTCCCGAGAGCCCGTACCCGTCGACCCCGAACCTGAGCAGTGGAGGCCCGCCGCCCGTGTCCGAAAGGGCGAGCGCGATCCTGTTCCCGAGGCCGGTGTCCCTGTCGTGGTCCTCGCAGGAGGCGGCGACCCTGAAGCCGCGGACCCGCTCGATCAGCGAGGGGGACAGGCACAGCGGGCAGCTCACTCCGAGCACCGCGGTCGAGATTCCCATGCCCTCTAGGATCCCGGCCGCCGCGAGAGCCCTTCCGCACATCGCACCCATCGCGAGGAGAAGGGCATCGGTGCCCTCGCGCAGCACGTCGTGCCTGCCGTAGACGAACCTGTATGCTCCGCCGAAGGCGGGCGATCCGTCCGGGTTCGTCATGACCGGAGCCTTCGATCTGCCCATCGCTATGAAGAAGTTGCCGGGGTGGGTGGCTGCGAACCTCACGGCCCTGTCGGTCTGGTTGGGGTCCGCAGGGACTATCACCGAGCAGTTCCGGAGGCTTCCCGTCAGTGCGAGGTACTTGATGCAGTGGTGGGTCTTGCCGTCCGGTCCCACGTCCAGGCCGCAGTGCGTGGCGACCACCTTCAGGTTGGTCATGTTGATGTCGTTCAGCCTGTGCTGGTTGAAGGTCTCGTCCATGGCGAACACGCCGAAGTCCGCCCAGAAGACCACCCTGTCGGCCAGCGATGCGGCTCCGGCCGCCGATGCGGTATGGTGCTCCATTATGCCTGACTGCACGAAGAAATCGGGGTATGCCCTGGCGAAGGCCTCCGTCTTGACCGAGCCGGCGAGGTCGCAGTCGAACACCAGCGGCACCGCGTCACGGTTCAGGGAGGCCAGGTCGAGGAGCGCCAGGCCGAAGGCCGATCTGTTGTCTCCCCTGTGGTCCGCTCCATAAGTCCTGGGGATCCCGGCATGGCCCAGCACCGCCCCGGAGCAGGGTATCCGGGATGGCGACGGGATGGCCGCGGACGACTTCCTGGCTTCGGCCAGGGAGTCGATGTCGTCGGGGATGCCCAGTTCGGAGAGGGCTTTCGCCGCGCTCTCCCTGTCGAGCGCCTTGCCATGGTACTGCGCGTCGTTCTCCATGAACGAGACGCCCCTGCCCATGACGGTCCGGGCCAGGAGGACGCTCGGCCCGGGAATCTCCCTCGCCCGCGCCAGGGCGGCATAGAGGGCGTCGAGATCGTGTCCGTCGACCGACGCCACGTCCCAGCCGTCCGAGGCGTACTCCGCCGCGAGGTCGACGGGCATGACGTCCCCGGTCCTGCCCGAGATCTGCAGGCCGTTGAGGTCCACCACCACCGTGACCGGCAGCCTCCTTGCCGCCGCGAAGCGCCTGGCCTCGACGATCTGCCCCTTCTGCTGCTCTCCGTCGCCCATGACCACGAAGACATGGTTCCGGAAGCCCGCCAG
>JAKLEF010000199.1 GCA_022703195.1 Candidatus Fermentibacterota bacterium
GGAAGACCGCATGTCCGCCATCGACCACGGGGAAGGGCAGGAAGTTGATCACCGCCAGCGAGACCGAGATCATCGCCATGAAGTAGATCATCCGGACGACGGATTCCCGTCCGACTTCCAGGGCCACGGCGCCCATGCCGGCCAGGACGCCGGCGGAGGTGAGGACGTCCGTCATGAGATGGCCGGCATCAGCCTCGAGGGTGATGGAGTCGTACCTTCTGCCGGCCCGGCGCAGCACGATCGCCACGGCGAGGTTCACGGCCGATGCGGCTGCCGAAACCGCGGCTCCCGCGCCCAGGCGCTCGAGCGGCACTGGATTCGAGAACCTGGGCACCGCGGCCGCGATCATCGCAGCAGCGGCAGCCAGGATGAGCGCCCCCTCGGCGCCGCTCGAGAAGTATTCGGCCTTCCCGTGTCCGAACTCGTGCTCCCTGTCCACGGGCCTGGCCGCGATCGAGAGCATCGCCAGGGCGATGGCGGCTCCTGCCAGGTTGACCCCGGACTCCATTGCGTCCGATAGCAGGCCGACCGAACCCGTCATGCCCCATGCCGAGAGCTTGAGGGCTATCGTCGCTACTGCCGCGGCGATGGACAGCCACGCGAACCGCGTGAGCCGCGGCCCATCAGTGGCGCCGGCCCGTCCGGTCCCGTCTCCGGTCTGCATCCCGTTAGTCCCGCCCGGCGGCTCTCGCCATATTACCCCGCACTGATCCGCGCCTGTCTGAAACGCCTGGGAATCCGGAAAGGCACGCGGCAATATACGGTAATCGCGCCGGACCCGCCGGGCGTCACCGTACACGGAGTATCGATCCCGGAGGGGCTCTGTCATGGCCGAAAACATCACTCCCCAGAAGCAGGACTTCGCACAGTGGTACCAGGACGTCATTCGTGAGGCCGAGCTCGCCGACACCTCCCCCGTACGCGGCTGCATGGTGATCCGCCCCTACGGGTATGCGATCTGGGAGAGGATCCGGGACAACCTGGACGCCCGCTTCAAGGCCACCGGGCACGAGAACGCCTACTTCCCGCTGTTCATCCCCCAGAGCTTCATCAACAGGGAGGCCGAGCACGTCGAAGGCTTCGCCCCCGAGCTCGCCATAGTGACGCACGGAGGCGGGAAGCAGCTCGAGGAGCCCCTCGTGGTGCGCCCCACCTCCGAGACCATCATCAACCACATGTTCTCGAAGTGGATTGGCAGCTACCGCGACCTGCCGATGCTCCTCAACCAGTGGGCCAACGTGGTCAGGTGGGAGATGCGTCCGAGGGCGTTCCTCCGCACCACCGAGTTCCTGTGGCAGGAGGGGCACACCGCCCATGCCACCGAGGAGGAGGCCCGCAGCGAGACCATGAGGATGCTCAGGGTCTACGAGGCCTTCGCGGCCGAGAACGCGGCCATGCCCGTGATCCCCGGGAGGAAGACGGACAGGGAGAAGTTCGCCGGTGCGGTGGAGACCTACTCCATCGAGGCCATGATGGGCAACGGCTGGGCCCTCCAGTCCGGCACGAGCCACTACCTCGGCACCAACTTCGCCAGGGCCTTCAACACCCGCTACCTCGACGAGAACAACGAGCAGCAGTACGTCCACCAGTCGAGCTGGGGCGTCTCCACCAGGCTCGTCGGAGCGGTCATCATGGTCCACGGCGACGACGCAGGGCTCAGGCTGCCCCCCGAGCTGTCCCCGGTGCAGGTGGTCATCGTCCCCATCAGCAGGACCGATGATGAGCGCTCGGCGGTCGGCGAGGCCGCCGCGCGGATATGCAGGGACCTCGAGGGCGCGGGGGTCCGGGCGAAGGTGGACGACCGCCAGACCGTCAGCCCGGGGTTCAAGTTCCATCACTGGGAGGTCCGCGGCGTGCCGGTCAGGCTCGAGCTGGGCCCGAGGGACCTCCAGGCGGGCGTGGTGACGGCCAGTGCCAGGAACCGCCCCGGCAGGGACGCAAAGTTCACGATCGGGCTCGACGCGGTGGTGTCCGAGATCCCTCGGAGGCTTTCGGCGATCCAGCGCGAGATGTTCGAGGAGGCAGTCGCCAGGCGGGACGCGATGACCTGGGAGGCCGCCACCTACGACGAGTACAAGGCCGTGTCGGGCGAGCGGGAGGGCTTCTGCAGGGTCTGGTGGGCCGGCGGCCCCGATGAGGAGGAGAGGCTCCAGCAGGAGACCAAGGCCACCATCCGCTGCATTCCCCTCGACCAGGAGGGCGGGGAGGGCGCCTGCTTCATGACCGGCAGACCGTCGAGGAGCATGGCCATCGTGGCGAGGGCCTACTAGATGGCGCGGAGGACGGGGGGCGCCAGGCGGGGCTCGGGCTTCGGCTCCCGCAGGAACCGGGGTGACGCCCGGCCCGGCTTCGTAGAGACCGCCACCGCGATCCTGCTCTGCTCCGCACTCGCGGCGGCCGTCACCTGGCCCCTCGCGGCGCACCCCGCCTCAGGTGTCCACGACGGGACGGACACCTTCTTCAACACCTGGCTGATGGCGTGGAACCACGAGGCTCTCACGAGCCTGCAGAACCCCCTTGATGCGCCGATATTCGAAGGCCAGCCCGACGCGGGCGGCCGCAGCGACCTCCTCCTGACGCAGACACTCGCCGCCATGCCGCTCAGGTTCGCCGGGCTGGGGCCCCTGGCGGCCCACAATCTCGTACTCGTGCTGTCGCTCGCCTTCTCGGGCCTTGCGGCATACCTGCTGGCAAGGCAGGTCGGCTGCGGGAGGGCGGGCGCCCTGTTCGCCGGCGGGGCGTTCGTCTGCCTGCCCTTCTTCCAGAGCCACCTGTGGCACATCCAGCTCTTCTCGGCCGGGCTCTCCGTCATGGCGCTCATGCAGGCGTTCAGGATCGCGTCGGGATCCGGCAGGGGGTTCTGGCTCGGCATCCTGGTCGCGCTCCAGTGCATGGCTTCGCTCTACTACCTCGTATTCCTCGACCTCGCCATCCTCCTGTACCTGCCATGGGCCGCGAAGAGGGGCGGGGGGAAGGCGCTGCTGGGAACAGGCCTCTGGATGCTGGCCGGAAATGCGGTCTGCATCCCTCTCCTCCTCGGCCACATCGAAAGCGCGGCCTCCTGGCAGGTCGACACGATGGCATCCGCCGACCTGTCGGCCCTGGTCTCGCCGTGGAGCAGCAGCATGCTCCTCGGGAGCCTCAGGCCGGCTTCGACCCTGGGCGAGATCGCGTTCTGGCCGGGCCTGGCCGTCGTCGCAGGAGCCCTCGCCTGGGTCCTGCGCCGTTCCAGGAAGGACGGGATGGCTGGCGGATGGTTCCTAGCCGCGGCGTTCCTGCTCTTCCTGGCCGTGTCGTCAGGCCCCACGATCGTCTTCTTCGGGAGGCAGCTCGGCCCCGGCCCCTGGAGGCTCCTGGCCGGCCTGCCGGGCTTCTCGTCGATAAGGCTCCCTTCCAGGGCGGCCTTCCTGTTCCTCCTGCCGGTAGTCCTCGCCGCCGGGCGCGCCCTCTCCGGGAAGCCCGTCCTGGCCTTCGCCGGGATCGCGCTGTGCCTCGCCGAGGTCTGGCCGGGGCCGATGCCGCTCGTCGACGCCACGCCCGAGAGGTTCCACGGGTGGCTGGCCGCGAGGGACTTCTCGCGCATAGCCATCCTGCCGGTCAGGGCCGACCTGTCCGATCCCTCCTACGAGTGCGGGAACCTGCTGGGGCAGACCCTCCATTTCACCCCGACGGTCAACGGCTACGGCACCAGCCTGCCGGGGGGCTACGCCGAAACGGCCGAGATCCTCAACACCTGGCCTTCCCCGCGGGCGGACAGCCTGCTCGACGAGCTCGGCGTTGAATGCCTGATATGCAGGGGGTTCGTGCCGCCCGAAGCCGATCCGGTCTGGACCTCAGGCCCGCGCCCGGTGTCGGCGGTGGTGCTGGGGAGGCGGCCGGCGGGGGGGGTCTGACCGGAAGGCTGACACGGTCCTGCCCCCTTCATATTCTTGACCCGAGGAGCGGAGTCTACCCTCAAGGAGGTCCAAGGTGTTCCTGTCGACGGCTGCGGTCATCCTGAGCCTATCGGTACCGGAGCCGGCGGGCGCTCCCGCGGCCGGCTTCTCCATGACGGAACGGTGCCCCCTCGAGGAGCATCCCGCCTCGTTCTCCGGCCTTTCCGCGAGCCATCTCGACAGGAGCG
>JAKLEF010000002.1 GCA_022703195.1 Candidatus Fermentibacterota bacterium
CCGATAGGATGCGAAATCGTAACGGGTCGCCAGCCAGAATGCAGACAGGCCCGCCTTCCGCGATACATCGATCACCATGGCGGAGGCAGCAGAGGGGAGGGTGCCCGCGCCCACGCTACCGGGGTTGAGGATCCAGCCTCCCGGCCTCGTCACCACCTGCGGCTCGTGGGTGTGCCCCACGACGAGCACGTCACAGCCGTTCCTGGAGAGCTGGAGGTCGTAGACCTCGTCGGCCGCCGCGGGCGGCAGCGATCCGGCGACGTTCCCCGGCAGCCCGTGCGTGAAGAGCATCCTCCTGCCCTCCACGTCGAGCCGGAACTCATCCGGGAGGCTCCTGAGCCAGGAGGAGGCCCCCCTCGAGACGCGCTCCCTCGTCCATGCCAGCACTTCGTCGGCAAGCCTCTCCCAGTGGGAGTTCACGAACTCGTCGCCCGTGCTGTCCCTGCGCCTTGCCACGGCCCTGTCGCAGTTGCCCTGGATCGACTCGACTTCGTGCTCCCTGGCGAAGGAAACGCACTCCTCCGGGCAGGGGCCGAAGTGCACCAGGTCGCCCAGGTTCACCACCATGTCGGGAGATTCGAGGAGCAGTGCCCGCCAGGCGCTCTGGAGCGCCGGCAGGTTGCCATGGACGTCGGCCAGCACGCCTATCCTCAAACCCTGAAGCTCCTGTCGTAAAGGAGGCTCGCGCCGACGGCGCGCACGTGGGCGGGAATGTCCGCCCCTGCCATGCCGGCGAGGAGAGCCGTGTCGCCAGCCTCCACCGCCGCCCGGTACCGCGGGGAACCCGAGAGTATGTCCACAGGCATCCTGTCGTAGACGTACTCGTAAGGAGGCGGGCGCCAGCCCGTCCCCCCGCTCCGGAAGCACACGGCGAGTATAGCCAATCCGGCGGCGAACGGGCGGAACGATTCCCGGTCCGTCACCGTGAGGATCGCGCCCCTGCAGGTCTCCCCCGCGTGCTTCGAGAAGGTGGGGACGAACCTGTGAGGCGACAGCACCGCCCCCGCGAGGGCTTCCGATCCGTTCAGACCGTCGCAGATCCCGCCCTCGTCGAGCCAGGGGGCGCCGAACACCTCGAAGGGCCTGCAGGTGCCCCTGCCCTCGGACAGGTTCGTGGCCTCCAGAAGGCACATTCCCGGGTAGACCAGGGCCGTGGCGGGAGTGGGCATGTTGGGGGAGGGATGCACCCAGGGGTACCCCCGGGGGAATCCCTCGAGGTCGCAGGTGGCGAACCTCTTCACCCCCGGCTCCGGCAGGCCGTCGAGGACGGCGAAGTGCCGCGCGAGCTCGCCCGTCGACATGCCGTGCCTCACCGGCAGGGGATACATGCCCACGTACGAGAGCATGTCGCCGTCCTGCACAGGGCCCTCCACCCTCGTGAGTCCTGCGGGATTGAACCTGTCCAGCACCAGCACCGGTATGCCGGAACGCGCGGCGCACCTCATGGTGAGCGCCATCGCGTAGACGTAGGTGTAGTACCTCGAACCGACGTCCTGGAGGTCCACCACGACGCAGTCGATCCCGGAGAGCATGCCGGGGGAGGGTTCGCGGCTCTCGCCGTACAGGCTGTGGACAGGGATGCCCCAGTACGGATGGGGATGTGTGGACCACTCGATCATGTTGTCCTGCGTCTGCCCCCAGAACCCGTGCTGCGGGCCCAGGAGCGCCGCCAGCTCGATCCCCGGCATGCCGTGGAGGACTTCGGCGGCCGTCCTGCAGCGCCTGTCGACGGCGGCATGATGCGTCAGCAGGGCCACCCTGCGCCCGGGGACGTCGCCTGGCACGAGGAGGTCTAGCCCGGTGAGGGGCCCGCCGCAGATGCCGTTTCCGGCTGCGTTCCCTTCGGAGGTGGAGGGCATCAGAACTCGAGGCGGTCGCCGCGCATGAGGAGGACGGCCCTGTCCCCGAGGCGCCGCGAGAGGTCCCGGTCTATCTCCTGCCTGTACCACGGCTTCAGGTGGAACGCGTATATGGGCGCGCCCGGCCTGTCCAGCGCGCGCAGCTCGCGCTCGAGCAGGCCCGGGGTGAGGTGGTCGCTCGCGATCGCCAGGTCGGTCATCGAGTCGGGGAACGACACCTCGGCGATGATCATGGCTATGTCGGGGAGCTCGCGCGCCCTCTCCCAGATCTCGGTGGAGGGGCCAGTGTCGCCGGTGTAGATCGCGGCCCGCCCGCCGGGGGATCTCAGCAGGAAGCCCCTGGCCCCCGCCCCGTGGTTCACGGGCACTGGCATGGCAGAGAGCCCTCCCGGCAGGTCCATCCACACTCGGTCCTCGATGGTCTCGTAGACGATGGCCGGTCCGTGGGTGGTCCTTATCCGGCTGAAGTCGGGCCAGACCAGGTCGTTCATGTAGTGGGTCCTGACGGCCTGGAGCGCCGCGTGGCTGCCCAGCACGCGCAGGGGCGCGTCCCTCAGGCTGGCTGCGGCGTCTGCCACGAAACCGAGCTCGAGGATGTGGTCGAGGTGTGCGTGAGTGAGGAGGACCGCCTCGATCGCGCGCTGCTCGTCGTCGCGCAGGCTGGCCGCGGAACCCGCGTCGATCAGCAGCGACGGGCCGACCTTCATGGCCACGAGGGAGCTCCCGGAGTGTTTCCCGCCATCGGCGCCCAGAACGTCGACGTACATCAGGACACCTCCACGCGGGCGCGCTCCGGCCCGCTTCCGGCGCTCACTACCCTCCTGGGGAGCAGGGGGTTTATCCTGGCCACGACCTCGTAGTTGATGGTGCCGGCCCAGGAGGCCAGCATCTCGGCCGGGACGCACTCGTCGCCGTCGCGCCCGAGCAGGACCACCTCGTCCTCGAGGGCTGCGCCGGGCACGTCGGTGACGTCGGCCATGCACAGGTTCATGCAGATGCGCCCGACCACAGGCGCGCGCTTGCCTCGCACGAGCACGTGTGCGGCGTTCCCGAGCGCCCTGTCGTATCCGTCGTAGTAGCCCACCGGCAGCACGGCGATGCGGCTCGGCCGCGTGGTGCGGTAGCTGCAGCCGTACCCGATGAAGCTGCCCGAAGGCATCTCCTTGAGCTGGGCAATGCGGGTCTTCCAGGCCAGCACCGGCCTGAGGCCGGGCACGGGGCGGCCAGAGAGGCCTGCGGAGAGGTAAGTCTCGCGCGACGGCCAGAGGCCGTACAGGCCGATGCCGGCCCTGATCATGTCGAACGACGTCTCGGGGAAGAGGATGGCCGCGGCGGTGCAGGCCGTGTGGACCACACGCGGCCTGTCGGGCCCGAAGCTCTCGAGCACCCTGCCGAACACAGCGAGCTGCGACTCGGCATAGGAGTGGTTCAGGGTGTCCTCGATGTTGGCGAAATGGGTCGAGAGCCCCTCCAGTTCAGCACCGGGGATGGCGCGCGCCCTGGAGGCGAACTCGGCGGCCCGCCCGGGATGTATGCCCTGCCTCCCGGTGCCCGTCTCGACCTTGAGATGCAGCCTGGCGGGCGTGCGGGGAGAGGCGCATGCACGCAGGGCGTCGAGCGTCTCGAAGTTGTAGACGGTCAGGCGGAGGTCTTCAGCGATGGCTTCGGGGAGCCTGCCCAGCGGGACGTGCCCGAGCACGAGAACGGGCCGGGCTTCACCCAGCCTCCGCAGTGCTATTCCCTCGTCGAGAGAGTTGACGCCCAGCCAGTCCGCCCCGGGGATGAGCCCGGCCATCTCGGCCAGCCCGTGGCCGTATGCGTTGCTCTTCACCACCGCGCACACCTGCGGGGAGCCCCCCGCGGCACGGCGGAGCTCTTCCAGGTTGTGCCCTGGCGCTTCCGCATCGAGTTCCACCCACACGAGATCGCCTGCGCTCATGGCGAAAGCATATCAGGTCCCCCGGAATCGATACAACCCGGTGGAGGCGGTGCGCGACCGGCCCGGATGGGTTATAACTGCACTCCCTGGAGGTGGGCATGTCCGAAGTATTCCTGACGAGGAAGACCGATTGCGGACGGGAGGCCATGAAGGCGCTCCTGTCCGGCTTCGCCCCGGGCGTCGACGGGGGCACCGAACTCTATGCCGTCAAGATCCATGCCGGCGAGGCGGGCAACACCAGGTTCGTCCCGCCCTCGAAGGTGAACGCGGTGGTCGAGGCCCTGGGGCTGCCCCGGGGCAGGACCTTCCTCACCGACACCACCGTGCTGTACAGGGGAAGGAGGCTCACCGCCCCGGCCTACCTCGAACTCGCGCAGGAGCACGGGTTCGGGCTGCCGTCCACACCCCCCTTCATCATCGCCGACGGCCTGCGCGGCACCGACGAGGTGTCGGTGAAGCTCCCGTCCTGCTGCGAAGGCCCCTCGGCCAGGATCGCCAGGCTGGTCACCGAGGCAGATGCGATGGTTGTGATAAGCCACTTCAAGGGCCATCTGCTGACCGGCTTCGGCGGAGCGCTCAAGAATCTCGGGATGGGCTGCGCTTCGCGGGGGGGGAAGCTCTACCAGCACTCGCCCGTCAAGCCCGCGGTGAGGCCGTCGAAATGCGTGAAGTGCGGCATCTGCATGGCGCACTGCCCGGCGGGGGCCATCTCGATGCCCTCGGGCCCTGCCGAGATCTCGGCCACGAGGTGCATAGGCTGCGGCGAGTGCATCCAGCGCTGCCCGAAGGGCGCGATAGGGGTGGACTGGAGCCAGGACAACGGGGTGTTCGTCAGCAGGATGACCGAATACGCCGTGGCGGTCGTCTCCTCCTGCCGCATCCCGGTCTACGTCAACTTCGTGACGGGGGTCAGCGGTGACTGCGACTGCCTGGAGGACCAGGGCGGCCTGCTCGTGGACGACATAGGCATCCTGGCCTCGAAGGACCCGGTGGCGCTCGACCAGGCCTGCCTGGATCTCGTCACCGGGGCCCCTGCCGCGAAGGGTTCGCCGGTGCCCTCCGCCGGGCGCGGGGTGGAAAAGTTCGCGGCCTTCAGGCCCGGCATCGACGGTACCGCACAGCTCGCCGCCGCGCAGATGCTCGGCCTCGGCTCCCGCCGCTACGACCTGGTGGAGGTCTGACGCTCCAGGCGGTTCAACCGGTTCCGGGTCTCCGGTATGGCGCCGTAATGACGGAGGGGCCCCCCGCGGGGGCCCCTTTCTCACTTACAGCGGTACTAGCGGTTCTGCCTGAGCAGGTCGCGGATCTCCGTCAGCAGCTTCACGTCGGCCGGAGGCTCCGCCGGGGCCGCCGGGGCCGTCTCCCTCTTCTTCGTCAGCTTCGTCACGGACCTCACGATCAGGAAGAGCACGAACGCGATGATGAGGAAGTTGACCAGCTTGTTGGCGAAGACACCGTAGTTGATGGTCACTGGGACGGGGGGCATCCCCGCCTCGACCGCCGGCTTCGAGCCTATCGTCAGCGAGAGGTCGGAGAAGTCCATGCCGCCCACCACGAGCCCGATGGGGGGCATGATGACGTCCTCGACCGCCGACGACACGATGGCTCCGAAGGCCGCACCGATGATCACCGCCACAGCCAGGTCGAGCACGTTGCCCTTCATGGCGAAGTCGCGGAACTCCTTCAGCACGTCATCCCTCCCCTTCCGGCCGCACGGCCCGCACTGTCACGATCCATGATGCAGGGGCTCCCCACGGGAGCCCTGGATCAGCTTCAACCGCCTGTCGAATAGGCCTGGGCGGCGTCGAGATCGTCGAGGGTCACCGCCCACTCCACCGAGCCCATGACCGGGGAGTTCATGCGGGTGTAGGTGTCCCCGTCCTCGTCGATCAGCCTGATGCTGTAGATGCCTGTGGGCAGCTCGATGGAGAGGGTCTCCCCCTCGGTGAGGGTCGAGTCGCCGAGCCTGTTCTCACCCCAGCCCGCCGCACCGAACGGCGAGATGTACACGGACATCATGTCCCATCCACCGGTGGTGTTTGTGATGGCGAGCGAGGACGCCGACGCCTGCGCGGCCAGCCCGGCGACGGCGAGCGCCAAGATGATCCTTGCCAATTCGCCTCCCGTCAGGAGCGTGCGGGGCCCGGTCCTAGTCGACCAGGTAGTCGACGCTCCGCCTGTCTGTGCAAACCGACCTCACGATCGGCACCACGGCCATGTGGGCCGGGTGCTCCCTGTAGACCTCGAGCGCCTTCGCCGACTCGAACTCGGAGAAGAGCACTATCTCGGAAGAGTCTGCCGAAGTCGTGGTCGCGACCCCGACCTCGAGCCTCTTCAGCCCGGGTATCCTCCCATTCAGGGACTCGAGGGCCCGCTTCACGCGGAGCGCGTTCACCGGGCCGGTTCCCGGATCGCCGCTCTCCCTCACCTTCCACATCACGACGTGCCTGATCATCGTCCTCCGCTCCGAGGGCTCAGCCCGCTGGACAAGGAGACTGATCCGGAATATACCCCCGGAGGCTGGCCGATAGTCCAGCTTTCAAGGAAACGCGCGGGGGAGATACAGGGATGCCTCTCGAGATACACCCGGACGACCTGAGGTTCCGCTTCGGCAGGACCGGCGGGCCCGGCGGGCAGAACGTCAACAAGGTGAACACGGCGGTGAGGCTCTTGTACGACTACGCACGGTCGAGCTTCCTCACCGACGGGCAGAAGGCGCTCCTGTCGGCCGTGGCGACCCGTACGCGCGACGGGGAATCCGTGATAGTGGTCGAGGCGGACACCCACCGCACCCAGGGCATGAACCGGGCGCTCGCCCTCAGGAAGCTCCAGGATATCGTCGACAGGGCTCTCGAACCGCCCCCTCCCGAGCGGGTGGTCGTCACTGGCCTGCCTGCCTCGGCCAGGGCCGCAAGGGCCAAGCGGAAGAGGAGGCGGGGAGCGGTCAAGGCATCCCGCCGCGACACCTTCGAGGAGGAGTGGGAGTAGCCCGGCGTCCTCCATGCCGCCGTCCGTGGCGGTACAGGGAGGCGGTGAGCGAGATCACACGGGCGGTCTGAGGCAGGCGAACGTCAGATAGTCCGAGCCGGATTCCGAATACTCCTTCTCGGTGACGACGAAGCCCGCCTCCGCCAGCATCCCGCGCCAGGCATCCCGGCCGAACAGCCCGAGGACGTGCCTGTCGACCTCGACCCTCGGCCTTCCCTCCTCGCGGATGAGGAACACCATCGTAGTCTCGTACGTGTCGTCTCCGGGGTCGGGATCGTAGCTGTTCTCGACGAAGGCCGCGTCGATGCCGGAGACGCCCTCCGGAACGGAGGCGGGCGTGGCGGAGGTGGAGTTCTGGACGAAACCCTCCCTCGTGGCGTCGGGGGTCACGATCATCACGCCGCCCGGGTTCAGGTGCCGCCGGGCCGCCGATAGCGCGTCGCCCAGATCCTCCCTGCTGGTCATGTATGCGATCGCGTCGTCGATGAAGACCGCATCGAAGGTTCTGCCGAGCGAAAAGCTCCGCATGTCGCCCTGGACGAACTCGCATTCCGGGTTGAGACCGCGAGCCAGCTCGAGCATCCTCGGGCTCAGGTCCAGGCCCGTCACTTCGAAATCCCGCTTCAGGTTGAAGGCGTTCTTGCCTCCCCCGCAGCCGATGTCGAGGATGGTCCGCACCGGGATCGCCGAGCGCTCCCGTATCAGTTCGGCCGCATGCTCGCAGTAGCCGCGGTACTCCCCCGGCCCTCCCCACAGCGGCCAGAGCCACGAGAGCTCGTCGTAGAGCTTCACCCTGCCGCCGGAAGGGCTTGCTTCCGCCCCAGGCTCCCCGCCTCCATCCCTGGATTCACCGGTCGCCCTGCGGGATATGGCGTACCGGACCAGGCCGCCCTCCCGCACGGGCCTCACCTCAAAGGCACCCGGCGACAGATCGCGGAACCGGCCGACCGCCTCCGCCAGTTCGTCGAGCCTCCTCGCGCAAGCGGCCGCCAGGCCGTCCGCCAGCGAGGCCGCCTCCCCGCACTCGAAAGGGCTCAGCAGCGGCCCGGGAGCGAGCGGGCGCCAGGCGCCCCGGTCGAAGGCCATCTCCACCGAGTTGTCGAAATCCGCACCTGCGTCCGGGTCGCGGTGGATGACCGCCCTGTCGCGCAGCTCGAGCAGCCTCCGGTGGAGCGCGATCCGCCCGGGATCGACGGTCTCCTCTCCGAGCCTGACAGACCTCCTCTGCCTGAAGGGCATCGCATAGGAGGAGATCATGCCCTGCACCAGCATCCTGATCAGGAGGCTGCCGCCGGGCTCGCCGTCACCGCAGCGGCGCACCGCCTCTCGCGCGCACCCCGCAGCGTCGGTGAACGCCATCCACGCGAAGGCCTGCTTCCACATCTCGCGTATCAGGTCCATGCCGCACCCCCTGCCCGGATCACGGCCGTCTGTCCTCGAAACACGTCATCCCGCAGTTCCCAAATATCTCCATTATCAGGTCCATGCCAGTCCCTCCAGGCATAATCTTGCACCATACCCGTGCATGAGCTACGATGGCGGGAAAGGTCGTTCGCCGATCGGAGGACGGAATGCCCGGCTCACGAACGAGGAACGACCTACCTGGTCAAAGCCGGCATGCGCTTCCTCTCATCACCCAATCGTCAGACCGACCAGTTCGTCTTCTATCTCTATTGCCTCCCCGATGTGGAGAATGCGTTTGTATGTATATACTCGCGACGACGAAAGCCCCGAAGGCGAAGCCAAGGAGGGAATCGATGCTCAGGCCCGACCCGAGGTTCTTCGGGAACAACGTATACATCCTAGGGGCCGGCTTCTCGGCTCACGCCGGGATGCCTGTGATGAGCAACTTCATGACGAGGATGAGGGACGTCCGCGAGCTTTCGAGCGATCTCCCTCCGGAAGCTGCCAGGGCTATCGATCTCGTTCTGGAAGAACGCGCGCGACTCTCCGGGGTACGTGATAAGATCAAGCTGAACCTGGACAACGTGGAGGACCTGTTCAGCCTGATAGATGCAAGAGCTACGAGTGAGCGCGGGAATAAGTCACGAAGGCTGACGACCAGCGTCAGGAAGGCAATCTCCGCAACGCTCCTCAACTCGAAAGAACGGGTTGTTCCTGTCAGGATGAGCATCAGATCGCGTGTCGATGCCAAGCTCGTTAGGGAGCGTGTATCCCTTCGCCCCGATGCCGGGATTGCTGGAGATGACGGCCACATAGAAGCTGATCCCTATCGGTTGTTCTCGGCACTCCTCCTACACAGGCTCGATGCGGAAGCCGACATCCTCACGGCCACAGATACTGTCATCACCTTCAACTACGATCTCGTTCTCGAAGACAACCTGGGATGCTTCTCTGTCCGACCCGATTATTGCCTAGATGAGAAGTCCTACTCGAAGGCAACCCGTCCGACACCGAACGCTCCGAAAGTCATCAAGGTGCACGGCTCGGTGAACTGGGAGGACAAGGGGCGCCTCGGAGTAAACGTAGTCCATGACGCCGGTCAGGTCCTGGCCAGCGAGGATGGAAGAGCATTTCTCATTCCCCCGACATGGGCGAAGGGCACTCAGACAAGACTAAGCCGTCTGCTCTGGTCGAACGCAGTCGACGCAATCCAGAAGGCCCACAGGATCGTGATAATCGGCTACTCGATGCCCCAGACCGACCTCTACTTCAAGTACCTGTTGGCAGCAGGATTGCGGGACAACTCATCGCTGCGTCGGCTCACGATCATCAATCCGTCGAGTCTTGATGAAGCGTTTTCCGAAATCCTCGACGAAACCTACTTCGAGCACCGGCTATTTCCGGTCCATGAGCACTTTGAGACTGTCGTGTCCAGTGCCGAAAGGGTAACTGGCTGCTTCGGCCGAGGGCGGGCGCTTGTCGAGAAGCTACCCGGCCTGGATAGCATGGGTTGAGTGTTTCCATCGTGATTTCCAGATGGTCGGACTGCCGTTCATCAGTACCCTCACCATCAGGTGCATCTGAAGACTGGACACTTTCGGTTAGCAAACACATGTTCACATCATGACCGAGCTAAGGGGAACGCACTACGGCGGAGGATGGACCGAGGAGAAACTCCATGCACTGAGAGCTTACCTTGTCGCGTACAGGAAGATCTTCTCGAAAAACCTTTGGGCCAAGCACTACCGGACCATTTACTTCGATGCCTTCGCTGGAAGCGGTCATCGAGAGATAGCCACACGACGCGATTATGAAGTACCTTCCCTCTTCGAGGACGAACAGGACAGGCCAGCAATCGAGAGTTACAGGGCGGGAAGTCCCAGGATCGCACTCGAGATCTCGCCGCCGTTCAACGAGTACGTCTTCAACGACACGGATCCATCGAACACCGCTTCTCTCGACAGACTGAAGGATGAGTACCCACTTCTCGCGGACAGGATCACGATCACTTCACAGGATGGGAACGAAGCGCTCCGCGACTTCTGCAGAACAACGGACTGGAGTGTCACTAGGGCTGTTGTCTTCCTGGACCCGTATGGGATGCAGGTCGAGTGGTCGACTATCGAAAGCATGGCTGCCACGAAAGCGATCGACATGTGGCTGCTCTTCCCGGTGGGACAGGCGATCGTCAGGCTCCTGACGCGGGACGAATTCCCGAAGGATAGCTGGTCGCTGTCCCTGACCCGGACTCTGGGCACCGACGAATGGCGGGAAGCGTTCTATGACCGGATCGAGAGCGACCAGGGCGAGCTGTTCGACAAGCCCCCGGGAGTCCGCCGGGTTGCCGAACTCGATGATATCGCCAGATACTTCGTGGAACGGTTGAAGGGAGTGTTCTGCGGAGTTCCCGACGAACTGATGTATCTCAGGAACTCGCGTGGCACACCATTGTTCCTTCTATGCTTCGCGGCCGGCAACGAAAAGGGAGCAGTCCCGGCCTGCAGGATAGCTTCATATCTCCTGGGAAAGGGCATTCGCTGATGCCTGGGGCCACCAGGATCGAATGGACTGAATCATCCTGGAATCCCGTGACTGGATGCACGAAGGTCAGCGAGGGATGCCGGAACTGCTACGCCGAGCGGCTGGCGCAGCGTCTCTGCCGGATCGGGCTCTCGGCCTACAGGAACGGCTTCGAAGTCACCCTCCATCCCGACGTACTGCCGGTTCCACTAAGCTGGAAGAAACCCAGGTACATCTTTGTAAACTCGATGAGCGACCTCTTCCACGAGCATGTCCCTAGTGGCTTCATCCTCGACGTCTTCGAGGTTATGAAGCGCGCGGAATGGCACACTTTCCAGGTGCTAACGAAGAGGCCGGACAGGCTGATCGAACTCGATTCCTCCCTCGAGTGGGCGCCCAACATCTGGATGGGCGTCACCGTCGAATCGTCCGAACATCTCTGCCGCCTCGACTGTCTGCGCAGGACGGGGGCGAAGGTGAGGTTCGTCTCTTTCGAACCGCTGCTAGGCCATATCACGGATGCCGACCTTCACGGTATCGACTGGGCGATTGTCGGAGGCGAATCCGGCTCGGGCGCACGCAGGATGGAGGCGGAGTGGGCTCTGGCGCTCAGGGATGCTTGCATCTGTGAAGGAGTGCCATTCTTCTTCAAGCAATGGGGAGGGTCCCGGCGAAAGGCGGCCGGACGCCTGCTCGATGGACGCATCTGGGACGAAATGCCACGAGGAGACAGGTGGATAGGTTGCTCTTGAGATCCAGCCTCGACGACTTCCGCGAGCACGGGCCCGATTGCATCAGGCGCGAACTGGCCTGATCCGGTAATGCTCACGAAACATGCGACGATCGACGAGTACCTCGCCGGACTGCCCGCCGACAGAGCTGCGGCGCT
The DNA here is from genome assembly GCA_022703195.1 of Candidatus Fermentibacterota bacterium. Lineage (GTDB taxonomy): Bacteria > Fermentibacterota > Fermentibacteria > Fermentibacterales > Fermentibacteraceae > Fermentibacter. The sequence continues at coordinate 11,600 of JAKLEF010000002.1, forward strand.
GGAGAGGCTACGCCGGATCGTCCTGGAGACAGCGCCGGGAGCGGAGGAATGCTTCAGCTACGGCATGCCGGCGTTCCGGTTCGAGAAGCGCGTGCTGATGGCCTTTGCGGCGCGGAGCGGGCACCTGGCGCTCTACCCCATGAGCGGCGGCATAGTCACGGCCTTCGCGGCCGAACTCGCGGGATTCGACACCAGCAAGGGCACGATCCGCTTCCAGCCCGGCCACCCCCTGCCCGACGAACTGGTACGCAGGATCGTGGAGGCTCGCATGGACGAGATCCGGCGCTGAAGGCACGCCCGTCCGGGCCGTTCTGTCCGATCCATGCCGCCGCGAGGCCGGGTGGCGCCCCAGGCGCCTGCGGACATCGTCCCGGAAGTCCGAGACCAGGCCCGTCCACGGTCAGGGAAGGGTCTTCTCCTCCGCCCTGCAGTCGAAGAGGACGGCGCCGCAATTCACGCATTTCGCGTCGTACCAGGCGAAGGGCTCCCCGCAGGAGGGGCACGACCACCGGACTCGCTGCTCCGCAAGCCAGCTCTCGGGGCCAACCTCGCGGATGCGCGCGAGATTGGACAGCACGACGGAATGGTGCGGGGCATCGTCGTTGCGGAACTTGCTCAGCTCCTCGCAGGGGAAGGTATCGCACTCGGAGCAGTTCCTGATCCCCTTGGCCCGGGTGCAGGATCTGAAATCGCAGTCCCGGCAGAACGCGGCGGTCGTGTCCGACAGGCAGCCGCGGCAGACCAGGTCGCCCGGCTCCATCTCCCAGCGCTTCGCCAGATCCGCCAGGTTCCCCTTCCGCCCGGCCTGAATAGTCGGGCAGGCGCCGCAGTAGAGCCCGCACGGGGCATCGAAACGGTGTTCCATCATCTCCTCCATCAGCTGTCCCCTAGCTTCCCGCGGAAAGATTGCCGAAACAGGATCGCGGAGTCGAGGGAGAGAGACGGATCGGCCAGGCGGGCCGTGGGTCCCGACGCGTCAGCCTCCAGCCGGCGGCTTCCGGGCCACGATGACGAGCTGATGTGACTCGTCGCCGTACGGTTTCCCGGCCAGGTTGTCCAGGAGCCGGATGTTCGAGAATCCCACCGAGGCGAGCAGGTCGCGCAGCTCGGATGCTCCGTACAGCCTCATGCCGTAGCCGTATTCCCGGCGCTCTGCCCCCCGGAGGAGGATCCAGCGGGAGGAACGCCAGGTCCAGGCTTCGTCGACCGTCGCCTCCTCCAGAAGGATGCTCCCGTCGGGATCCTCGCGCCAGTACCTCGAGTCCCCGGAGGGACAGGCCCTCCGGACGACCTCCCTCGGAGTCACCGCTAGGAGCAGGCTGCCGCCATGGACGAGCGAGTGGAGGCAGTTCTCCAGCACGAGCCTGTCGTCGGCGGGGTCGGCGAAGTAGCCGAAGGAGTTGTACATGCAGATCACGCTGTCGAACGCGTCCGGCTCTACATAGCGCCTCATGTCATCGCAGACGAACCTCGCGCCCAGCCCGCGGGAGGAGGCGGACGCGACGGCCTCCCCGATCAGGTCGGGGTTGAGGTCGACTCCAGTGACGCGACAGCCTTTCGCGGCGAGTTCGAGCGAGTGCCTGCCGAACCCGCAGGCGAGGTCCAGAACCGATGCCCCCGGCTCCAGCGCGAGCAGGGACACTATCCTGGCCGCGGCTTCGACCGAGGCACCGATCAGCCTGTCGCTCCAGATGAAGCGGCGGTTCTCGGACCAGTACTCCCTGTTGCGATACCAGTCCGGGTCGGTCGCTGTCATCCCTGTCCCGGAAACCTCCATGAATGCCCTCCAGGGTTCGGGTCGAGGATCCCGTCGGGATACGGAACCGCTGCAACCCGACCGGCCTGCGCGGCGCCCCTGCCGGTCATGCGGTGCTTCGGCTCCTCCCCCGCCCACCGGCGAGAAGGATGATGGCCACGGGGAGCGACAGGACGAAGAGCAGCCCCCAGAGCGGCAGCATCGTCCACGCGTCGGGCAGGCCCGCCCGGAGGGCGAAGGGGGTGTTCGCACCGAGCACCAGGCAGTAGAGCCCGCTCACGAGCGCCATCACCGTCATCAGCACGTACCCCCTGGCCTGCCCCCTCGAGAGCCAGGCGACCGACAGGAGTACCGGGGTGCATATCAGCAGCAGGTCGAAGGTCGAGACCATCTGCGTCACCTGCATCTTCAGCTCCCCGGTGAGGATGAAGTGCACGGACAGCCCGATCCAGAGCAGGGCGAGGATCGCCGCGAACACCGTCATCATCGCCCGGCAGAGGATGCCCGTCCGCCTCCCGGGCAGGCGGTCCGAGTATCTGGATGGGTCGATCGCACCCATCCCCGAGATGAACGAGTACATCGAAAGCCCCAGGATCGCGAGGTAGATCAGGAAGTACCGGTCGTACGCGACGGCGAGGGGATAGTAGACGTAGTCGTAGGTGACTAGGGCCTGGATCCCGAGCCAGAAGAGCCTGCCGCCGCCGGTGCCCTTCCTGGCCAGGATGATCGCGATCACGAGCAGGGGCGCGAAGACGAACAGGTTCACGAAGTCGTTCCCCTGCCAGATCGCCCTGCCCCAGACCCCGTCCTTCGCGTAGGTCCCCTCGACGAACAGCCCCAGCACGGACTGCAGGACCATCAGCGGAACGCAGGCCATGGAAAGGCCCAGCGCGATGCGCAGATCCCCCCCTCTTCCACGCTCCCCGCTCATCCGCCGCCCTCCTCGACGTGGAGATCCATCCATCCAGACTGCTGGTCGATCCTCATAACGGAACCATCGCCGCCCGCTAGTCGAACAGCGTCTTTATCTCCGCCCAGGTGGCGCAGGTCAGGGAACCGCCCCCGTTGGATCTGATTAAGAAGTCGCCCAGCCCCCACGGTACCCAGACGATGTAATCATCGGTGAAGAAGCTGTGGTCGGCCGTGTAGGTGGAGTCGCCCAGGATCGACGGCCAGCCGCCGCTCGACATCACGGTGTTGACGACGGCCCAGAACTGCTCTTCGCAGATGATGGGGGAGGCATAGTTGGCGTAAACTGCGGCATAGTGGGTGGCGGTGACGGAGGTCTGGTCCAGGAGGGCGGCCGGGCCGGAGGAGTCTCCGTTGTAGAGCTCCGAGTAGAACGACGATGTATCCCATGGGTAGCTCGAGTGGTGGTAGAACCAGTACTCCGAGTTGTCTGCCGGCCACGGACCCGATGCCAGGAAGTCCGCGGTGTTGAACCACACTCCCCTGTACTTCCCGCTCCATGACAGCCAGAATGCGGAACCGTCGTCGTAGCTCAGCGAGCCTAAGGAGCTGGGTACGTAGAGCCGGTGTTCGAGCCTGAAGCTGCCGTCTGATGCCTGGGTGACGGCGGCTGCGAGGATCAATGCAGCAATGTACCCCATCCCGGCCACCTCCCGGAATCGCGGGATCCCGCCGCGGAGGCCTTCCCCGGCGGCATCCGCTACACTTCTCCGGGGTTGATATAGGACAACCCGTGTGCGAAGTACACGTCCGCAACCGATCTTGATTCAGAAAGATGGACCGGTCAGCCCGTCGGAGGCTTCACGACCCTGCCGGTGTTCTCGAAGGTCGAAAGCACCCCCATGTGCCGTTCGACAGCCTTCTCGAACCACCGGCCGTGGAACCTTGCGATGTAGTTCAGCTTCCAGAGGATCCGGCCTGTCTGGAGAGGCTCCAGCGGGTCCTCGGGCCAGTCCAGCAGGCGCTCGTACCCTCGCCGGAAGGCCGCCAGCAGGACGGGGTACCGCTCGTCGCCCGTCGCCTCGAGCAGGTCGAGCATGGCCATGGCGATGTCGTGGCTGCGGAATCCGGTGATGGTGTCCTCGAAGTCGAACGGATGGAGCCTTCCGTGGTGCAGCTTGATGTTGTCGTGCCACAGGTCGCAGTGGATCACCCTGAGGTCCGCCCGGTCGATCCGTTCGTAGGCCCCCTCGACTAGAGAGTGCATCCTCAGGACTGTCTCGCGGCTTGGTATTGGCAGCCGGGCGAGGGTCCCCTCGTCGAGCAGCAGGTTCGGCTCGCCGCGCGAGAGCCAGTGTTCGAAGCGCCTCTCCGTGAAGCCGGCGGGAGGGACCCATGCCTTGCCGTGGATGTGCAGCCTGGCGAAGAGGATGCCCATCATTTCGATGTTGCACTCCGACAGATGCCTGCCGAGAATCCGGCCGGGGACCCATGTCATCAGGGTGACGTGTCTCGGTTCCGGCACCCCGGCGGTCCGGAGCTCGAAGACAGGGAGGCCGTCGCGCGTGCGGACCACCTCCGGGGCACCGACATCGGTGTCCCTTGCGAGGGCCTCGAGCCACATCGCCTCGGATCGAAGATCGCCCAGAGACCGCCAGGACGGATGGCCGAGACGAAGAACGAGCCTCAGGCCGTCGCGGGTCGTGACCCTGAAGTGGAGGTTCGTCACTGCTGCGAGGAATCCGATCGCCGGGTCATGCAGCTCGTAGCGGGACAGGGCGTGCTTCGCCAGGGCGAAGAGCCGCCTCCTCCTCCCGGCGGGTGTGAGATCCTCGAATCTCTCCATATCTGAGTATCGGCGCTCTCCTCGCGATGGTCAACGAGGACGGCTGTCCGGGCGCCGGTGACACGGCGTCGCGGGTTCGGCATCGTCCCGGATACCGCACGGTCCGGTGGAGGGATGCAGGGTACCCGCCCGGGCCGCGGTCGACGGAGGGAGGTCCGAGTGCCGACGGTTCTCGTTGCACTGATCGCACTCGCCGGTATCGAGGTGCACGAATGGGGGGTGCTGACCTGGGACGGCCAGGTGCTGACATCGGCCGGAGCCCCCGCTCCTGCGGTCATCGACCCGGGGGAGATGGAGACCGGGGCGCCCGTCCTGTGCTTCCACGGCGACGGGTTTACGGGCACCGTGACCGTGTCCTCGCCCGGCCTGCTCGACTGCGTCTATCCCGACCCGGACGCCGATGTGGGCCCGCTTACAGGCCTGCGCGGGCTCGGGTCCTCGATCGGCTGGGAGATATCGGCGACGCAGGAGGAACCGGCAGGATACCCTTCGTGCGGGAGCGGGTCGGCACCGCTCGACTCCGACTTCGCGTGGGCGGCGCCCATGTGGCGCGAGGGCGATGCGCTCTACCTGACGAGGAGTGACGGCTTCAGCGACAGGTTCCTGTACTACTCGGGCACAATCCGGCAGGGGGCCTTCCCGCCGCCGCTCGAGGGATTCGCCGTGGCGAGCGCGGAGGAGGACACCCCCGAGGCCGGGATGGTGCTGCTCTTCACGAAGTCGGGCACGGGCGGAGTTCACTTCGTGATCGCGCCGGGGGGCGACGTGACGATGTCCGACGCGGCATCCCCGTTCATCTACTCGTGCGACGAGGTGGTGGCGATCCTCGAGGGCTGGGCCGCCGGTGACCTGACGCACGAGGAGGTGCGCGCACTCTGGCTCACCTGGGAGGACGGGATACTGTACGGGAGCTGGCCCACCGGTTCGAGGGCCGTCTTCGTGGTGCCTGACGAACTTGTCGAGAGGACCAGCTCGATCACGGTCGAGCCCGACCGGGATCAGCCAGTGGAGATCAGGCGGTTCTTCCTGGGCGTGGTCGACGTCTGACCGGGGGGATCAGTCGAGCAGCGCCTTGATGCTCCCCCAGGTTTCCGCCTCGAGCCCGGCCATCCCGCCGTGGGTACGGATGATGAAGTCGCCCTCGCCCCACGACTGCCAGAGGGTGCCGTCAGAGCTGAAATAACTGTGGAACTCGGCTCCGGGCGTCCCGTCGCCCAGAAGGGATGGCCATCCGCCTGACGACATCCCTGTGTGCACCACGATCCAGAAGTCGTTGCCGCAGGGCACGGGCGTCGGATAGTCGACCAGCACCGGTGCGTAGTGCGATGCCGTGACCGTGCTCTGGTCGAACATGTCGAGCGGCCCGGAGGCTCCCCCGCCGTAGATCTCCGCGAAGAAGGCGGAAGTGTCCCAGGGGTAGCCGTCATCGTGGGAGAACCAGAACTCGGTGCAGTCCGTCTCACAGCCGCCCGGTCCCCAGAAGTCATCCCCGTCGAACCAGACCCCCCTGAACTCCCCCTGCCAGGTGAGCCAGCATGCCGCCTCGTCGTCATATCGAAGCCATTCGTCTGATGCCGCAGGGACAGGCAGGGGGACGCCCAGGCTGATCAGGTCACCGGCCGAAGATGCCGCGGCTATAATGAAGGCTGCGACGTAACACCTCATTCGCCCTCCTCCGTTCGGACCCCGGGTGCGACGATATGCCGCATGCAGGCAGGATGCAACCCGGCAGGGACCATTGCATCGACGCGACCGGGTCTCCGTCTGGAAGGCCGGGATTGTGCCGCCGGGCACGATGCACCGGTCAGAGTCTCGTCCCGCCCCCCAGGGAGAGTTCCATCACGTCCATGGAGAGGTCGGTCAGCCTCTCGCCGCCATTCTCGATCCCGGTGTCCAGCCATGTCCATCTCGCGCCCAGGCCGAGCAGGAGCCTCTGCGACAGGTTCCAGTCGAGCCCGAGTTCGATGGCGGGCGACACGCAGGCGGGCAGGTCGAGGGAGTCCAGGCTGCCGCTCTTCTCCCAGAAGACGACCGCGCAGGCGCCGGCGCCGATCCGGGGTTCGAACCCGCGGCCCGGAAGGGGCCGGTAAAGCAGCATGGCGGTGACGGGAAGGAACTCCACGGACCCCATCGGGATCTCGTCTTCGCCCAGGGCGAACTCGTGGGAGGCGTTAGCGATGGAAAGACCGGCGGCGAAGGTGCGCGACAGGGCCCGTGAAACCGAGGCTCTGACGTATACGGCGCTGAAGGCCTCGATCCCGTCGGCCTGGGATGATTCCGACTCCACCCCGTCGATGCAGAGGTCCATGCCCAGGGTCCAGGATCCGCCGGGATCGCATCGTGCGGACGCCAGAAGCGCAAGGATGACTAGAGGCATGCTCCCATCCTCCCGGCGCCGCCGGGGCGGCGCCCCGAACGGACCGGCCGGGCGGACTGCCCGCCCGGCCGGCACTTCACGAATCGCTACCTGAGAAGGGTCGCCATCCTCGAGTCCGAGCCCCCGGGGGTCTCGACCCGCAGGATGTAGAGGCCGTCGGGCACACCGGCCCCGGGGGTCCAGGTGACGTTCATCGCAGAGGCGCCCGGCTCGCCCTCGAACACGGTCTCGACCAGGCGCCCGGCCAGATCCCGAACCTCGACCCTGACGTGCGGGGCCCCGGCAACGGTCAGCTCCATGGATACCGCGGAAGAGAACGGGTTCGGACCGAAGCCCCGGATCGAGAGGCCGGGGACCGCCTCGGGGCCTCCCCCGATCCCGGTTCCAGAGAAGACGAAAGTGTCGAACCAGGAGCCGGGGGCGAACCTGGGATGGGCCTCAGAGCGCCCGGAATCGTCGGTCGCGGCGATGTAGTACTGGACCACCGTGCCCGCGGCGGCGCCGGGGATGGAGGCCTGATAGGTGTCCCCGCCCGATGAGGACATGGTCGCCTGGGTGAATGCGCCCGACGTGCCGTACCTGTAGTAGAGCCTCGTCATCGTGAGGCTGTTGGAGGGGTGGCAGCGGATGAACGCGCTCACCGTGACGGGGATGTTCTCGGTCTGGTACTCCGCCACCGGGGTGTGGTCGATCCAGAGCATCTCGGGATCGGTGACGCCCATGGCGCGGCAGTGCAGGGCGTCGGTGTTCAGCCAGCCGCTGAAGTAGAATCCTACGATGTCATAACCGGGCAGCGCGGCCTGGTACGAGGCGAGCGCCGGGGCATCGTTCGCGGTGTTCCAGGTCGGGACGTAGACCCTGTCGTTGATGATGATGCTGTTGGTGTAGCCCTCCGTCCCGCTCGAATAGACCCGGAACACCTGGTACGGGGTGCCGTAGGGGCTCGTCATTCCCGAAAGCAGGTCGGCCATGGCCTCGAGGGCCGCGTAGTCCTGGTGCGACGGAGGGACCTGCAGGATCAGGATCCTGTCGGGCGAGAGCAGCTTGCCCCAGCAGTCTATGTGGTCGATGTAGGAGGCCTGCGGGTCCTCGGGCGTGAAGTAGTCGTCGACTCCGCAGTAGAGCAGCATCTGCGAGTCGACCCAGTCCTCGTCGCCGCCGTTCTCGTCTATCACGAGGGCCGACGACATGGACACGCCCAGGCCGGAGGACATGTAGTTGCCGCCGGTGTGGATGATGTCGGAGGTGTAGACCGGCATGTCCCAGGCGGTGCCGAGGGCGATCGGGAAGTTGTCGTCGTCGGGTCTGGGCCTGTTGTAGTCGAAGTCGAATATGCCGGCCGAACCGTCGTCGAGCATGAGGAACCAGGGGCCGTAGTCCCTGACCCAGATAGAGTTGGTGGGCGCGAAGACGAACGAGACGTTCGCCATGTTCACGCCCTCGGCCGTGAACGCCGAGGTCACGCCCGCCTGCTCGGACGACTGGCATATCACCCAGACCTGAGTGTGGTTCGAGAAGTCCACTATGACGGTGTACGGAATACCGAGGGGCCAGCGTATGAAGACGCCGGTCATCGGCTCGAACTCGCCGGGGCTCCTGACTCCCTCGCCCGGGGGCGGGGTGGCGGAGTTGTACGTACCTATCTCGTCGAGCCTGAGCAGCTCCTCCGGGGTGAACCCGATCGGGAGAAGCTCCTCCGAACCGCAGACCGACGTCTCGGCCGATGCCGCGAACGCCATGCCGGCGGCGAGAAGGACAAGAGCAATCCTCATCGCACCCTCCGTCCTGGAGCTACTTCAGGGCCTCCTCCCCGCCGAACCTCCGTGCGGGGTCGAGTGCCGTCAGAACTTCCGAATCACCCGGGCGCAGCGCCCCGGTGATCAACCGCGACACGAGCGCACCGGTTCCCGGGCCGAGCATGAAGCCCTGCCCGCACATGCCCAGCGCGGCGACATGGTTCCCCGGGCCCACCCTGCCGATCAGCGGCGAGCCGTCGGGGGTCTGCGGGTAGGTCCCCCTCCAGGTGCGCCTGACCTTCAGGTTGGCGAGCCTGGGCAGCAGGCCCACCATGCGGGGCGCCACCAGGGGCAGGAACTCCGAGGTCTCGCGCGTGCAGATGCCGGTTATCGGCGGGTCGGGCGTGATGCAGAACACCACCTGCCCCGTCGTGTGCTGGTAGAAGTAGTAGTTGGCCGAGCCGGGGATCCTCCTGATGTCCACGACCATGGGGGTGAAGAACCTCTCGACCGCCTCGGTGACGCCTGCCTCGTGGCAGTCGGGGTCGACCCTGACCTCCGCCCCGGCCATCCCGGCCACCTCGCGGGCCTGCGAGCCCGAGCAGTTCACGACCCAGCCGCAGGGGTAGCGTCCGCTGCCGGTGACCACAGCCTCGACCCTGCCGCCCGAAACCTCCATGCCCGTCACGGCCTCGCCGAAGCGGAACTCCGCCCCCGCCCTGCGCGCCTTCCTGCAGAAGGCATAGACCGACTCCATGGGGCTCGCGCTGCCGTCGCCCGGCGACCAGGTCCCGCCCAGGAGGCCTTCGCGGGCGATGCCCGGCACGATGGCCGCGATGGTCTCCGGGCCCGCCCAGTCGATGTCGAGGCCCGCCGCGCGCTGGACGGGCAGCATCCTCTTCAGCAGATCGGCGGTCTTCTGCTCGTAGGCGACATAGGTGTAGCCCCCGCGGAGCCAGCCGATGTCGTCGCCCTCCTCCTCCCGCCAGCGGCTGAAGGTGGAGATGGAGTCTAGGCAGAGCCGCACCTTCGAGGGTTCGCTGTGGGTCGCCCTTATCCCGCCTATCGCGCACTTGTTGCTGCCCTGGCCGGCGGATGCGTTCCGGTCGAGGCAGAGGACGCGGAGCCCGGCCGAGGCGAGGTACATCGCCGCGGGGGTGCCGGCGCTCCCGGCGCCGATCACGACCACATCGTACGTATTGCTCATTCCGGGCACCTCCCGCTGAAGAACCCCAGCGGGGTCTCTGCGAACAGCGGCCTTTCGGTGAGGAGTTCGATCTCCGAGGGTGGTATTCCCTCCTCACGGGCGATCCGCGCCAGGAGCATGCGGCACGTCTTGCCGCCGCACGCCCCGAATCCGGCGCGGGTGAGCGCCTTGAGCTCGTTGAGGTCCCTCACGCCCCCGCGCAGGTGACTGCGTATCTCGCCGGCGGTGACCCGTTCGCAGCGGCAGACTATGGCATCGTCGGCCAGCGGAGCCTCCCAGGCCTCCGGCTCGGGGGCCGTGTCGGCATCAGTCTGCACGCGCACTCCGGCAACCCTGGAGGCGATTTCGGCAGCTACGGCGATCCTCAGCAGGACGGTACGCCTGCCTCCTGGCACCTCGCGGGTCGCGAGCAGGACGCCCTTCCCGAGGGAGCCTCCCTCCCGGTCGGTCAGCTCGAGCCCCATGCCTGCCTTCAGACCGGTGGAATCGAGTTCGAATGGGATCGATACGGTCGGCCTGGCGGGGTCCTTCCTGAAGTCGACCAGCGTGATGGCGAGGCCCGGGCAGACCGAGACGCACTTCTCGCAGCCGATGCAGCCCTCGGAGTACTCCGGTATGCCCAGGATCGGGTGCCCGGACGTGCCTATCAGGTTCTTCGGGCACGAGGTCATGCACGGGTTGCAGGGTATCTCCTGCATGCAGTGGAGCACGGGGAAGACACCTTCGCGGCCGGCGGGCACGGAGTAGGGGTGGACCGCGCCTCCGGGGCTCTTCAGCACCGCGCCCTTCTCGATCCAGTCAGCGGGCGGCTCCTCGAGGCAGAGACCCAGGGAGCAGGCGATCTCCATCCCCCTGATCCTCCCCGAGAACATCGCGGCGCTGGCCTCGGCTATCTCCTCCGCGTCGCCGGCCATGGAGGCCGGGATGCCGAACTCGACGGCCTTGCGGTGGAACTCGTTCACCGGGTCGAGGCCGACGGCCACGAGCAGCGTGTCGGCCCTGAAAGTGCGCTCGGTGCCCGGCACGGGCCTGAACGAACCGTCCACCCCGGCGATGGTGACGGCTTCGAGAGCCTCGGTGCCGTGGGCCGCGAGGATCGTGTGCCCGGTGTGGATGGGGACCCCGAGCCTCCTGATCTTGTCGGCGTGGACCTTGTACCCGCCGCAGGAGGGCATCGCCTCGACCAGGCCCGCCACCTTCATCCCGGCCTGCAGGGCGTGATATGCGGCTATGAGGCCCACGTTTCCCCCGCCCACGATGAAGATGCGATCGGAGGAGCGTATCAGGTCGCGGTTCACGAGGGTCTGGAAGGCTCCGGCGCCGTAGACGCCCGGCAGCGTGTTGCCGGGGAACACCAGCGACTTCTCGCGGGCGCCGGAGGCGGTCAGCAGGTGCCTGGGCCTGACGAGCACGTATCCGCCGGGCCTCCTGACGCCCACGAGGCCGTCGGAGAAGACCGCGAGAACAGTGCTGGAGGTCCAGACCTCCACCGAGGGCTGCGAGGCGAGCTGCCCCGCGAGGATCGACGCGATCTCGATGCCTCTCGTGCCTGCGTAGCAGTCCTCCTCCGAGCCGAAGAACTTGTGGGTCTGGAGGACGAGCTTGCCGCCGGGCCTTTCCTTGTCGTCCACCAGGATGGTGCGGGCTCCGGCGCGCCCCAGCTCCAGGGCCGCAGCGAGGCCTGCGGGTCCGGCGCCTATCACCAGGACGTCGGTTTCGACCGTCGACGGGGCGGGGACATCCGGGCCCGGCTTCTCCGCAAGGGCTGTCAGCCCCTCGACGCTGCGCACGTCCATCCCTTCGGCGAGCGCGGTGACGCAGCCCTTCTGCAGAACGCCGTCGATCAGCAGGTTGCACTGCGAGCACTGCCCGTTGGCGCAGAAGATGCCCTGTGCTCCTCCGTCGGCCCTGTGGTGTCCGAACACCCTTATGCCGTTGGCGAAGAGTGCCGAGGAGACCATCTCCCCCCGGCGGCCCATGAGTTCCTCCCCGTCGAACCCGAAGCGGACGTATTCCGGCTCCGGGCAGGCGAGCACGGGGTGGCTCGCGATACGCCTCTGCGTTCTTTCTGTGGACACTGGTTCAGCTCCCCGGACCCCGCGGGGTCTCAGGCTCGGGTTGATGGAAAGGTAACGTCTCGACAGGCGCTGACTATAAGGATGCGGCCCCCGGGGGGCAATCAGCGGGAGAGCTTCTTCCCCCTGCCCCGCTCCCACTTGGTCGCGAAAGCGGGCCTCCTGTGGGTCCTCGCCTTCAGGAAGCCCCTGCATCCGGGATACCGGGAGCACCTCCACACCTCCACGTGCGGATACCTGTGGAAGACGCAGGGCGAGGAGCAGATGGGGCAGAGGTGCTCGAGCGAAGCCTCCGCGACGTCGCGCCTTGCCTCCGCATCGAGCTTTTCGTGAGCCCTGCGCCTCTCGGCCGCTCCACCCATCTCCGAGAAGAGCCTTCGGATGAGGAACAGCACGATGAACGCACCGGCGATCATCAGTACGAGCTGCAGTCGGTCCAATTCCGGCAGGCTCCTTCTGCGTTGACAGATACGCCTCTGTCGGGTAGATAACCAATTCCGGCACGGCCGGTAACAGGCTGTCCAAGGCCTCCCGATTATCGCATCGCATCTGGTAATCATCCAGGAACGGAATGGAGACAGGGTTGAAGGAGCATACACCCCAGACGTTGAGGACGGTTGCGGTCATCGGTCACGGGTCGGTCGGCAAGACCAGCCTCTGCGACTCCCTCCTCTTCTCCGCGGGCGCCGCGGACCGTCTCGGAAGCGTATCCGACGGCACCAGCATATTCGACTTCACATCCGAGAGCCGCGACCGCAAGCAGAGCCTCTCGGCCTCGATAGGCACCTGCGAGTACGCCGACCACCGCATCAACGTCATCGACACCCCCGGCTTCGCCGACTTCTACGGCGAGACCATAGGGGCCATTGGCGTGAGCGACGGGGCCGTCCTCGTGCTCGACGCCAGCGCCGGCGTCGAGGTGGGCTCCATCCAGACCTGGGGTTTCGCGGCGAAGGCCGGGGTCCCCGTGGTGATCTGGGTCAACAGGATCGACCGTGAGAACGCCGATTTCGACAGGGTGATGAACCAGCTCCGCGAGACCCTCAACAGGAAGTGCGTGGCCGTCTCGATCCCGATCGGGTCAGGCCCCTCCTTCGGAGGATATGTCGATGTCCTCTCCGGAAGGGCCTTCGACAGGGCAGGGAAGGAGATCCCCCTCCCCGCCGGCGAGAGGGACAGGGTCGAGAGCGCCCGCAAGGAACTGATCGAAGCCGCGGCGGAGACCGACGAGGCCCTGATGGAGAGCTTCTTCGCCAACGACACCCTCTCCCCGGAGGAGCTCGACCATGGTCTGAAGGCGGCCGTGGCCGGGCGCGGGCTGTTCCCGGTGATGGCCGGGTGCTCGGTGCCTCCCGCCGGGCAGGCGTCCCTCCTCGACGCGATAGTCAACCTCGTGCCCTCGCCCCTCGCCGGCAGGCCGGCGAAGGCGGGCGACGCCGAGGTGGCCCCGGACCCTTCGGGGCCCTTCGTCGCCAGGGTGTTCAGGGCCACGATCGACAAGCACGTGGGCGACATGGTCTGCTTCAGGGTCCTGCGGGGCTCGATCGAGGGCGCGGTCGACGTGCTCAACACCAGCCGCGGGATGACCGAGCGCCTGGGCAACTACTACTACCTGTCGGGCGCGAAGCGCACCGAGGCCTCGCGCCTCGTGACAGGCGACATAGCCGCTGCGGCAAAGCTGAAGGCCACGTCCACCAACGAGACTCTCGCCGACAGGCAGAAGCAGGTCGTGCTCGACCCCATCTCCTTCCCCAACCCCGTCCACAGGGCGGCCATCGCGCCGAAGAAGAGGGGCGAGGAGGACAAGATGGGAGCCGGGCTGACCAAGCTCGCATCCCTCGACCCGACCCTGTTCTTCAGGAACGAGGCCGAGATAGGCCAGACCACCCTCTCGGGCATGGGCGAGCAGCATCTGGCAACCGTACTGGCGCGGCTCAAGGACCTGTACTCGGTCGAGGCCGA
>JAKLEF010000020.1 GCA_022703195.1 Candidatus Fermentibacterota bacterium
CCCCGGCGAGCCCTGCCGCGCCCTCGTCGCCTACGGGAACGACGGAGACGACGATTTCACGTCCTATCACGCCTGGGCGGCGATAGTGGAGATAGAGATCTGACGGGAGCGCCGGGGACATCCCGCCTCCCGCAGGAGGCCGCATGAGGCCCCACATGAAGCCCGTGCTGCTCGTGAGCGAATGCCTCGCAGGCACGCGATGCAGATATGACGGATCCTCCGCGGAGGATCCCTTCGTCCGGAGGATCATGCCGTTCTGCGAGGTCCGAACGGCCTGCCCGGAGACGGGGATCGGGCTCGGGGTCCCGAGGCCGCCGATACGCCTGGTCACGGACGGATCGGGCGGGGCGCTTCTCGTGCAGCCGTCCACCGGCATGGACCTCACGGCCGCCATGTCTGCGTTCTGCCGGCAGGTCCTGTCGGACCCGGGAAGCCTGGACGGGGCGGTGCTCAAGTCCAGGTCGCCCTCCTGCGGCATCTCCGACGCCAGGGTCTTCTCCGGCGCCGACGGCCCGGCACGCGCCGGCACGGGGCCGGGGATCTTCGGAAGAGCCGTGCTGGAGGCAATGGGCGGCAGGCCCGTCATCCACGAGGGCAGGCTGTCGAACCTGAGGCTCCGCGAGCACTTCATGACGTCGCTGTTCACCCTGGCCAGGTTCCGCTCCGCGGAGCGCGAGTGCTCCGAAAGGCGCTCACTGGGTCCTCTCGTATCCTTCCACGCCTCCGCCAAGCTGCTTCTCTCGGCGTACAACCGTGAAGAAGGCAGGAGGATGGGCAGGCTCGTGGCGGACGGGGGTCCAGGGGCGGAATCCGCCTACAGGGCAGCCCTCGTCCGGGCCCTTGCGCGGCCCCTCCGCACGGGTCGGGCCGTCGACGCTCTCATGCACGCCTTCGGCTACTTCAAGAGGGACCTGTCCTCCGCCGAGAAGGCCCTGTTCCTCGACAGCCTCGAGGACTTCGGGGCAGGGAGGACCGCCATGGGGATACCGGGCGCCCTGATCAGATCCTGGATCGTCAGGTTCGGCACCGCCTATCTCGATGACCAGATCATCTTCGACCCGTACCCCCCGGCCCTCGCCGGCACGGAGGATTCGGCCCGCGGGGAGGCCCCGCCGAGATGATGGAGGAGAGGGTCCGGCAGGCTTCCGGCACCCCCTCCCCGCGCGGGGCCTCCTGGATCGTGTACTGGATGCAGCAGGCCCGCCGGGAGGCCTGCAACCACGCCCTGGAGTACGCGCTGGCGCGGGCGTGGGACATGGGTCTGCCTGCCTTCGTCCTCTTCTGCGTCGACCCGTCGTATCCTGGGGCGGGTCCCTCTCACTACCGGTTCATGCTGGAGGGTCTGGAGGAGACGGCGCGCGATCTTGCCGCCAGGGGCATCAGGCTCCTGGTGCGGATCGGCGATCCCGTGGAGGAGCTTGTCGCGGCATGCGGGAGGGCCGCCCTGGCCGTCACCGACGGCGGGCACACCCCAGTCCAGAGGCGGTGGAGGGCGGAGGCGGCGGCGAGGTGCCCCTGTCCGCTCTACGTGGTGGAGACCGATACGGCCGTTCCGCCCGGCATGCTCCACGACCGCATGGCGTGGTCGGCGGCCGTGGTCCGGAGGAGGATGGAGCCCCTCCTGGAGGGAATGCTCGAACCTCCGCCGAGGCTCGGGGTCGCGATCCCGGGCTTCCTGCCCGACACGCCGGCGATGAGCCCGCTCGAGGCGCTGGCCATGCTGCCCGGGCATCCCGGAGCCGGCCCGGCGGGGAGGATCAGGCCCGGTTCCGCCGCAGCCCGGGCGGCGCTCGGGCGCTTCATCGACGAGGACCTCGACGAGTACGGGTCCTCTTCGCGCGATCCGGCGAGGAACTGCGTCTCGGGGCTCTCGCCCTACCTGCACTTCGGCCAGATATCCCCGGTCGAGGCGGCCCTCGAGATCAGGAATACCGGCAGCCCGGGAGCCGGAGCCTTCCTGGAGCAGCTCCTCGTGCGCCGGGAACTCGCGGTCAACTTCTGCGCGAGGTCGCCCGCCCCCGGCTCGTGGGGCGCCATCCCGGAATGGGCCAGGAGGACGCTCGGGGAGCATTCCGGGGATCCGAGGGAGTACACGTACACCCTGGAGGACATGGAGGGCGCCCGCACCCACGACGACGCATGGAACGCCGCCCAGAAGGAGCTCGTCACGACCGGCACCATGCATGGATACATGAGGATGTACTGGGGCAAGATGATCCTGGCGTGGACGCCCTCTCCGGAAGAGGCCTTCCGCAGGGCCACCCTGCTCAACGACAGATACGCGCTGGACGGGAGGGATCCGAACAGCACGGCGGGCGTCGGCTGGTGCTTCGGGCTCCACGACAGGCCGTGGCCCGGGCGCAGGGTCTTCGGTTCCGTCAGGTCCATGACGCGACGGAGCCTGGAGGCGAAGTACGACATCGGCGCCTATGTAGCGAGGATCGAGAGCATCGCGGGGGAGGAGATGCGATGATGAGTGCCGGGGATGCCGGATTCTCGGCCCTGCCTGCAGGCGGGGCCGTCATGGATCCCTTCGACGGGATAGGCAGGGGCTGGATGCTGGTGACCGGGGGCGGCCCCGGGTCATGGAACACCATGACGGCGAGCTGGGGCGGGCTGGGGCACCTCTGGAACAGGGACGTCTGCTTCGTGTTCGTCAGGCCGCAGAGGCACACGCGCCGTTTCATGGACGGGTCGCGCCTGTTCACGGTGTCGTTCTTCGGGGAGGAGCACAGGGCCGCGCTTGAGTACTGCGGGAGCCATTCCGGCCGCGATGTCGACAAGGCCGCCATGACCGGGCTCGAGCCCTTCGAACCGGTTCCGGGATGCGTCTCCTTCAGGCAGGCGTCCCTGGTCCTGGCGGCCAGGACGATCTACACGCACGACCTGTCGGCCGAAGGCTTCCTGGACGATGCCCCGCTGAGCCTGTACCCGCACTCCGACTTTCACAGGATGTACGTGGGCGAGATCTCGGCGGCGCTCTCGGGGCCCGGCCGCTAGCCGCCCTCCGCGCGGAGCGAGGCGAGCATGCCGAAGTGCTCCCGCTCCTCCGCCACGAGTTCCTGAAGCCGGCTCCTCGCCGGGTCGGGAACGCGGGCCGAGAGTTCGTGGTAGAGCATGATGCTGTCCATCTCGCGCCTGATGGCGAAATCGATGATCGACGGGGTGTCCTTGGCCCGCCCGCGTTCGTCGGAGAGGCGCGTGCTCGAGAAGACCCTCGCGAAAGCCCTGGCCGCAACCGGATCGACATCGTCGTATCCGGGGATGGACGCATCCGGCAGAGTGCTCCTGAAGCCGGCGATCCAGATCTCGTGGGCGTCCTCCTGTGAGGCGAGGAATGTGAACAGGTCCCTCTCCGCCGTCCCCGCCGCAAACCCGGCGGCAAGCGACCGGTAGAGGTCGGCGCCGGCCCTCTCCATGCCTGCGGCGAGCTCGAGGAGCCCTGCCAGTTCTAGCATCCCGGATCTCCCTGCCCGAGGGTGTAGGCGGGGGGCATCTGCGGCGTCCACATGACGTTCGGCGGGACCGGATAGAGCGGGCCGGCCTTCGAGAGCTCGGCAAGGGCGCCGGCCATACCCTCTAGCATCGGGTGCGGACAGGCGAACACGAGTTCGTGGTTCTGCGTACCGCCGAACCTCCTGTCGCCCGCGCAGGGGAAGCCAATCACGGGCCTGCCGGTGGCGGCCACGAATCCTATGGCCGAGCACACCGCGGCTTCGGCAACGGTGTCTGCGGCGACCCTCTCCCCGGTCCGGTAGAGCGCGGCATGCACGAAGCGCATCACCTGGGCCGGATTGCAGTAGAACAGCACGGCGTCTGGCACGGGATCGCCATCGGGATACCCTGCGAGCGGCGCGACCGAGACGGCCTGATGGCGGGCACCGGAGTCGCCGAGTTTGAAGGTGTTCCTGAAGAAGGCCTCGCCGGCCTCCCGCGAGGCGACGTACCTGCCCACGGCTGCGGAGCCGTCCCTGAACGCCGGGGGCGTCTCGACGAGGCCGAGGCATGCCGCCCCGATGGCGCAGACCATCCGCTCGGGCACGCCCGACGCCTGCCTGCCCTGGTGCCTGGCCATAGATATGAGCTGGCAGATGTTGACCGGGAAAGGCAGGGGCCTGCGGGGGAGGTCCTCGCGAGATGCGTGGAGCTTCACGGCAACGGGTTCGGTTTCAAGCCTCAGTATGCTCGCGAACGTGCCGGCCAGGGTCGCGTTGTCCATGCGCCGCTCCTCCCGGAGAACTCCTGCAGTCTGCGGTCATCTCCCGTAGCGGGAGGCGAGGAACACCATCGTAACCGTGGTCAGGACGATGCCGAAGGCTATGGCTGCTATCCATACCGAACCGGGTTCCATCGCCCTCGCAGCGGCCTGCGCCACCTGGTGGAACCCGTCGCCTGCGAGCAGGCTCCTGCCCGACGACGCGAGAAGCCTCCAGGCTCCGAACAGCACCGCCGCGGCGGCTCCCGAGGCTGCCACGGCCCTCTGGATCGTGAAGCGCCCGGAGGGCTTGTCGAGCAGGTCGATGGAGGCGTCGATCCTATCGAGGAGGCCGCCGGGGATCCCGTAGGAGCCTGCGAGGCCCTGTTCGATCAGCTTCTCGGCCTCGAGCGCCTCCGTGCATTCCGGGCACCCGGCGCAGTGCTCGAGGAAGGACGCGGCCATGGGGGGATCCAGCAGCCCGAGCAGGTACTCGACGGCTTCAGCAGATCTGCTGCACGAGCTCATTCTCCCTCCCTTCCAGTATCTCTCTCAGCCTGCGCCTGGCGCGCAGAAGATACACCCTCACGTTCTTACCGGGGATTCCGAGGACCTCGCCCGCCTCGGCATGAGTCATCTCGCGGAAATAGACGAGGGTCAGGAGGGACCTGTCCCGCTCCGGGAGCCTCGACAGGGCCGTCTCCAGGAGGCCGGACCCGGGATCGGGCCGCCTGTCCTCTGCTCCGTACCCCTCGATGTCCTCGCCTTCCAGGACCTGGCCGGGGATCCTCTTCCTCAGGTGGTCGATCGCGGCCCTCCGCGTGATCGAGGCCAGCCAGGAGGGGAACCTGCCGCTCTCCCTCAGGAGGCCCAGGTTCAGCCAGGCCTTCACGAAGACCTCCTGAGCGATGTCGCAGGCCTCGTCTGGATCGCCGACGGTCCTCCTGGCGAGCGCATGGACGAATCCGGCGAAGTCGCGGACGAGTGAGTCGAATGCCTGCCTGTCGCCGGCCTTCGCACGATCCACCACATCCGCGACTCCGTCCGCATCTCTCAACTCCCGTCGCCCTTCCTTGCGGTGACGCGCCAGATCACCACGAGGGCGATACCGCCGAAGAAAAGGTAGGCTCCGGGTTCGAGCATGCCGGTCTGCCCCAGCACCAGCGCCGTGAAGGCCATGGCGGCCGAGATGCCGATCAGGAAGACCCCGGCCTTCAAGGTCCAGAGCCTGTTCCTCGGCTGTTTCGGGTTGATGATCCCCACGATCTCCCTGATCTCGTCGGGACCCTTGCCGGATGCCACCGCACTTGCGACCATCTCCTGGAGGGCCATATCCTTCCTGTGCGAGGAGCGGATCACGAGGGCCGCTATCGCGAGGGGTCCCCCGATGCTGAGTATGATCGCGACAATCGGGATCGCCGATTCCATGAAGCCGTCCATTCCGGGTCTCCTTTCTGCTGCCTCGACCATAGAGACGCCGCGGCCGGCACGGGGGTTACACGCCACCCGCCATGCAGAGCATAAGGGCCCGCGGGGCAAGGCACAAACGACAGACTGGAGGATCAGATGACCAGTTCCTTCACCGGCCTGGGCGGCAAGCAGGGCCTCTCGCCCGGAACCCTGGTGAGCAGCCCGGGGAGGGAGCAGAACGAGACAAGGATCACCCTGCTCCGCTGGAGAGAGGACGAGTTCTCGATCCTGGGTGTCGACGACCCGGCGTCGCCCGCGCAGGACGGCGGGGACTACACCGTCCGCTGGATGAGGATCAGGGGATTCTCGGACCTATCCGTGGTCAACACCGTCGGGGGCCTGTTCGGCATACACCCCCTCCAGCTCGAGGACGCCGTCAACAGGCACGACAGACCCAAGGCGGAACTAGACGAGGAGAGCGTCTTCGTCACCCTGAGCTCGATCTTCCCCGGGACCGGCGGACCGCCGGTCCACGGCCACCTGGCGCTCTTCCTGAAACCCGGCATCCTGATCTCGTTCGAGGAGGGCGACACCCCGCTCTTCGACTCGGTCGTGGAGAGGATGAAGCGTGGCGGTTCGAGGCTTCGCAGGTACGGGCCGGACTACCTCTTCTACGCCCTCATGGATGCCGTGGTGGACGGATACTTCGCCACCCTCGAGGACATGGCGGACAGGATCGAGAAGCTCGAGGAGGACGTGGTGGAGGGGGACGGCTCGGGTCTGCTCGAGAGGATCCACTCCATGAGGAACGAGATGCTCCTCTTCAGGCGTTCGGTCTGGCCCATGCGGGAGCTCGTGGGGAACCTGACCAGGACTGGGGATTCGGCCTTCTCGAGCGTCACGCTGCCTTACATCAGGGACCTCTACGATCACGCGGTGCAGGTTGTGGAGACCTCGGAGACCCTCAGGGAGATGCTGTCCGCCATGCTCGACACCTACCTGTCGAGCACCAGCAACAGGATGAACGAGGTCATGAAGGTCCTGACGATCATAGCGACCATCTTCATGCCGCTGACCTTCATAGCCGGGATCTACGGGATGAACTTCGAGCACATGCCCGAGCTGGGAAAGGCGTGGGCCTATCCCGCGGTGCTCGGTTCGATGGTGCTGATCGGCTTCGGGATGGGCTTCTGGTTCCGGAAGAAGGGCTGGCTGTGAACGGCCGCGGGATGCCCCCGCTGCTCGCGGCCCTGCTTCCCGCCCTGCTCGCGCCCGGGCCGGGCTGGGGCAACTCGGCGACTTCCGCGGAGTTCCTGGGCTTCTCGTCCGACGCCCGATTCGCCGCCTGGGAGGAGTACGGCATCCAGGACGGCAGCGGGTTCCCGGTCTCCGTCATAACCGTCCTCGGCCTCGAGGACTGCCGCCCCGCCGGGCGCTTCGAGACCGTGCTGGAGGACGGTTGCGGAGACCTCGGGACCGCGAGGGACCTCTGCCGCGAAGATGCCTCGGGCCTGCTCGACTCGCTCTCGGAGGAATGGCTCGAGGGCCGGCTGTGCGTGCTGCACCTCCCCACCGACCTGTCCGCCCCGCGGGATTCGGCCAGGTTCCACTCCTGGAGGCCAGTTCCGGGATACCACGTCGGTGACAGGACGGTCATCCTGACCTCGGAGGCGGTCCACGGCACGGAACTCGAGGAGTACTGGCTCCTTGTCCCCGAGCTGCTCTCCGTTTCCGTCAGGGACAACGCGACAGGCGTCCTCAGGGTGATCAGACGCGACACGGAGACGGATCCCGGGCTGTCGGGCAGGTTCGGCTACGGGATCGAGGGGATCTGGGCACTGGGCGACAGCGCCTTCGCCGTATCGATACAGTCGCTCAGGCTGGGATTCGAGGGGCCGGACCTGATGTACGAGTACGCCGGCTGGCGGGACTAGCCGATGCCGGGCAGGGGCGATCCGGCCGCGAAGTAGCCTGCAGCATCCAGGGGGGCTGTCCCGGTGAGTTCGAAGAAGAGCTTCTCGAGACCCTCCTCGCCTATGGACGAGGTCTCGACCAGCGAAGCCAGCCTGCCCCCGTTGATGATGCCGATCCTGTCGCAGATCCGGAGCGCGATCGGGAGCGTGTGTGTGGAGAGCACGACCGCGGACCCCGAATCGGCCGCGGCACGGCACATCCTGTGGAAGGTCCCGGCAGAGGCCGGGTCCAGCCCGACCATGGGCTCGTCGATCACGTAGAGGTCGGGTTTCGAGAGGAACGCGGCGGAGAGAGCGACCCTCTGCGTCATGCCGTGAGAGTAGGATTCCGCCCTGGCGTCCAGCCATCCCTGCATGTCGAAGAGCTCCTCGCAGAATCCTATCCTGGATTCCGACGATGCGGGATCGAGCCTCCTGGCCCTGGCTATGAACCTCAGGAACTCCCTGCCCGTGAGTTTCGGGTAGAGCGTCGGCTGGTCGGGCACGAAGGCCGAGATCTCCCGCGCCCTGTCGGGGTGCCTCATGGCGTCGATCCCCGACACCTCGACGGTGCCGGAATCGGGTATCACCAGACCGGCCACTATCTTGAGCGTTGTCGTCTTCCCCGCCCCGTTGGGTCCGAGGAGGCCGAAGATCTCGCCGCTCCGCACATCCAGGGAGAGGCCGTCCAGCGCCCTCTTCCTGCCGTAGGACTTCACCAGCGACTCGAGCCTGAGCCTGCTATCCATCGTGACCTCCGAGCAGCGCCTCCACGAAATCCGCAGGGGAGAACACTTCGAGATCGTCCGGCGATTCGCCGGTGCCGGCGTATTCCACCGGGATCCCGAGCCCGGCCGCGACAGCAACGACGGCGCCGCCCCTGGCGGTCCCGTCGAGCTTCGTGAGCACCAGTCCGGTGAGGGGCAGGGCCCCCGCGAACTGCCTGGCCTGAGGAAGCGCGCTCTGCCCGATCGAGGCGTCGATCACCAGGAGCGTCGAATGGGGCGCCCCGGGCAGGGCCTTGGAGCACACCCTGTGCACCTTTCCCAGCTCGGCCATCAGGTCGGTGCGCGTGGTCAGCCTGCCTGCGGTGTCGATCAGGACCTCGCCGTACCCTCCCGCGGCCGCCTCACGGATCGAATCGTAGGCCACCGAACCCGGGTCCGTGCCCGGAGGTCGGACGACGACCGGGATGCCGAGCCTGCCGCCCCACTCGGAGAGCTGCTCCGAGGCGGCGGCCCTGAAAGTGTCGGCGCATGCCAGAAGGACCTTCCGGCCACGGCCGGAGAGGAGCTTGGCGACTCTCGCGATGGTCGTGGTCTTCCCGGATCCGTTGGTCCCCACGAAGAGGACGACCCGGGGACCTTCCGCCGGCGCCTCCGCCTCCGGCACCGCCGGGAAGTACCCGGCGAGGGCGGACCCCAGCCTGTCCCTCCACTCCGGGTCCCCCTTCCACCCCTCTCTCCGGGCGCGTTCCACTAGACCTTCGGTGATCTCCGGGCCCAGATCCCCTGCGAGGAGGATCTCCTCGAACCTGTCGGCTCCCTCCTCGTCGGCCCTGTTCCTGCCGAAGAGGCCTGACAGCGCGCCGCCCAGCGTGAATCCGCGCCTCCGGAGCGATCCCGGGAGCCTCATGGCCTGCGCGCCTCCTCCAGGCTCACGGAAGCGAGGGCCGAGACCCCGTTCCCGGCCATCGTCACTCCGTAGAGCCTCTCGGCCGCCTCCATGGTCCTCCTGTTGTGGGTCACGACTATGAACTGGGTCCCGGCCGAGAAGCTGCCCAGGAGATCGATGAACCTGTCGACGTTGGCATCGTCCAGGGGAGCGTCGAGCTCGTCGAGCACGCAGAACGGCGCGGGTCTGACGAGATACAGCGCGAAGAGGAGGGCTACCGCCGTCATCGCCTTCTCCCCGCCCGACAGGGCCGAGATGCTCTCCAGCGTCTTGCCCCTGGGTCTCGCCATGACCGAGACCCCGCCTTCGAGGGGATCCTCGCCGGGTATCGCCTCGAGCCGGGCCTCCCCGCCCTCGAAGAACCTCTGGAAGATCTCGGAGAAGTGCTCCTGGACGGCCCTGAAGGTCTCTCCGAACCTCTCTGCGGCGGTCCTGTTGATCTCGCCGATCGCCTCGGAGATGGAAGCCCTGGCCTGGAGCAGGTCGGCCTTCTGCGTCTCCAGGAACTCGAGCCGCCTGGCCGCCTCGTCGTGCTCGGCCTTCGCGAGCATGTTGACCGGGCCTAGCCTGTCCCTCTCGGCGGAGACCCTGCCTATCTCCGCGGCCAGGTCATCGTCGGCGAGCCTGCGGAGCTTCGGGTCGGGGGGACCGGCGTCGCCGGCCCTCTCCTCCAGGGGGCGGAGCTTCTCCTCGAGGGCGGCGGTCTCCGTCGCGCATTCCAGGAGCGCGGCCCGGGCCGATTCCAGGTCGCCCCGCGCGGCATCGGCCTCCCTCTGCACCGCGATAGCGCGCTCGGCCGCCGCCGATCTGAGGGAAACGGCCTCCAGCCGCCCGGCGGAAGCCTCCTCCAGCTCCGCCCTCACCTCGCCCGATCCGGTGCGGGCTTCGTCCGCCGTCCTGGAATGGAGCTCCGCCGCCCCGGCCGACTCGGCGGCCCTCGCGGACAGGACGGCCGCCTCGGAGCGCTGCCGGGACGCGAGCTCCCTGTCCCTCTCCATCCCCTCCCGCGCCGATGCGATCCCCGAAAGGACGATCTCGTGGGCATGCACCGCCCGGTCCCTCTCGGCGCTGGCCGCGACCAGCTCCCTGGAGCATTCCATCAGCCTGTCCTGCGCCTGCTGCGCAGCTGCGGCGGCCTGACGGTCGGCCTCCTCCAGGGCGGCCAGGCCGGCCCCGTCCGCATCAGGCACGGGTTCCGCAGGCTTCGGAAGCGCAGCCAGGGCGGCATCGACAGCGACGAGCCCAGCGGAGACCCGGGCCTCCCGCTCCCGCAGGGCGCGGGCTTCGGCCGAGGTCGAGGAGGCCCTCTTCTGCAGGTCGAGCACCGACGCCGTCATCCTGGCGCGGTTCTCCACCATCGCCGACCTGGCGGCCTCCAGTTCGGCCCTCTTCGCGGACGAGGCCGAGATCTCGCCCCTCGCGGAGGCGATCCTGGCCTCCAGGGCCTTGAGCATCGCCTTGCGTTCGAGGGGGCCCCTGTCGGCGGCTCCCGTCCCCAGCCTCACCAGGCCGTCGGGCCTGAAGATGTCGCCGCCGGGCGTTACGATCACGAGACCGGTGCCCGATGCGGCGGCGGCCATCGCGGTCTGCCTGTCGGGAGCCATCGCGGCCCTCGAGAAGATGCTCCGGGCCTCCGCGGGGCCGTCCGTGAGGAATTCCGACAGCCGCCTCGTGCCGGGCGGCACGGTTTCGGCGGAGATGCCTGCATCGACGGCGTATCTGCCGTCTTCCGCTTCCGCCGGTACAACGTGTCCGGCGGGACGGGCCGTATAGAACGAGTCCAGACAGGCGCCGGCCGCAGCCTCGCAGCCCTCCCGCACCGTGACGAGCGAAGCGATGGTGCCGGAGGACTCGCGCGAGATCTCCCCCTCGAGCACCCGCGCCTGCTCCCCGTACTCGCCTGCCCTGCCTTCTAGTGCGGCGATGGACGATCTGCATTCCTCGAGGGCGCGGGCGGCATCCTCCAGGGCCGCCTCCGCGGCGGACGCCCCTGCGGAGGCCTGTTTCAGCGAGACTTCCAGGGAGGCGGCCTCCGAGTCGAGGGCCGTGATCCTCCCCCTCAGCGCCTCCAGCTCGGCCACTGCCGACGACCGCTCTCCGTCCAGCCTCGCGAGATCCGCCGCGGCCCTCTCCCTGTCCCTCGCCTCCTTCTCGACCGCCCTCCTCCGCTCCTCCAGCGCATTCCTGGCGGCACGCGAGAGACCGCCCGATTCGTCGCAGGCCTCTCTCGCGACCGCCAGCCTGGAAGCGGCGGCCTCGGCAGCCGATCCGGCCTCCCCTGCGAGCCTGAGCGCGTCCTCCGCGCTCGAAGCGAGCGCCGCAAGCCTCTCCGCAGCGAGGGCCGACCTGGCGTCCAGTTCGGCCGACCTCTCCTCCAGATCGCGCGCCCTTGCGCGGAGTTCATCTCCGAGCGCCCCGGCCGCGCGAGCCCTCTCCGACTCCACGAGGACCAGCGCCTCGGCTTCCGACACGCGCTTCTCGAGGGCCGAGACCGCGGTCTGCCTGCGGTCGAGATCCGCCTGGGCGAGTTCGAGCGAGTTCCTCGCCTCCGAGAGCCGGGCCGCATGGGCCATCGAGGACGCAGCGAGGTCCTGTTCGCGCTTCCTGAGGTCCGAGAGCCTCGACTTCGCAGCCGCGAGATCGGCCCGCACGGCCTCCGCCACGCGTCCCGCAGCCTCCGCCTCGAGGGCATGCAGCCCCTTCATGGTCTTCTCGTACCTCGCGAGGACGGCGGCCTGCCTCCTGAGCTGATCGACGTTCCTCGTGACTTCGGAGATGATGTCCTCGAGGCGCTCAAGGTCGCCCGACGCCGCATCGAGCTTCAGCTGGGCCCTGTGCCTCTGCACCTTGTACCTGGTGATGCCCGCGGCCTCGTCGAACAGGAACCGCCTCTCCTCGGTCCTGCTCGAGAGGATCGCCTTGACCATCTCCGACTCCAGGATCCAGTACCCGCTGCTGCCCAGCCCGCAGTCGGCCAGCAGGTCGGTGATGTCCATCAGCCTGCACCTCGAGCCGTTGAGCAGGTATTCGCTCTCGCCGGACCTGAAGAGCCTCCTGTTGATGGAGACCTCCTCGAACTCGAGCGGGATGGTCCTGTCGGAGTTGTCGAGCGTGATGAGCACCTCGGCCATGCCCATGGGCCTCCTGGCCGCGCTGCCGGCGAAGATCACGTCCTCCATGCGCTCGGCCCTGAGGGTCCTGGGGCTCTGGTTGCCGAGCACCCACCTGAGGGCGTCGGCTATGTTGCTCTTGCCGCATCCGTTGGGGCCCACCACCCCGGTGATCCCTCCGTGGAAACGGAGTTCGACCGGGTCGGCGAATGACTTGAACCCGCTGATCCTCAGGGATTTCAGCTTCATGTGCGCGCCGCCCTGGATGCATAGGAGAACGCGGCCGCGGAGAGCGCAGCCAGGGCCGCCAGCCCGAGGGCGTCGAGGCCGATCAGGACCTCCGCGCCCGACGGGGCCAGGGCCTGGCGGACCATGTATGCGGAGAGGACCACCGTTCCGGCCTTGCCCCAGACGTTCGAGGCCGGCACCACGGCCGACCTGCCGCGAAGGAGCACGCCTCCCAGCGCTATGAGGAGGTCCCGGGCCACGACGAATGCGAGGAACCAGACCGGGACCCTCCCGGAGGCCGCGAGGGCGGTGCCGAACGCCGCGAAACCGATCTTGTCGGAGGCGGGATCGAGGATCCTGCCCCACTCCGATTCCGTCCCCGATCTCCTGGCCAGGAAACCGTCAAGCCAGTCGGTCAGGATGGCCGTCGATGCCAGGATCGCCATGGCGGCGGGCCTGTCCAGCCGGAGCATGACGGATGCGGCGAGGGAGAGCGGGATCCGCGACAGGCTCACCAGATTCGGAAGGGTCAGGAAGGGCCCCCTCAAGACCCGGTTCCTCCCAGGAGGGCCTTCGCGTGAGCGAGCGCGGCCTCGCCGCCCCCCAGCATGCGCGCCACCTCGACGGCCCGCTCGCCGCCCTCGAGGACCGAGACGCGGGTGCTGGCGAGCCCGCCGGATACGTCCTTGACCACAGAGATGTGCCTTCCGGCCCTTGCCGCGACCTGGGCGAGGTGCGTGATGACCACGAACTGGCGCCCTCCGGCAGCCCTTGCGAGCGAATCCGCCAGGAGGTGCGCCACCGTGCCCCCGACCCCGCTGTCTATCTCGTCGAAAACAGTGGTCGCCCCGCCCGGACCGCCCTGCGCGAGCTTCACGGCCAGGCTGAGGCGCGAGAGCTCGCCGCCGCTCGGAACCGACTGGATGGGGCCGGCCGGCATGCCGGGGTTGGCGCTGAACCTGAACTCGGGAGATTCGAAGCCGTCGGGTCCGCACGGCCTCCCTCCCAGTCCGACCGCCCTGTCGGACGGGGGACTGCGCAGATCGACGATGAAGGACGCTCCCTCCATGCCCAGCCTTTCGAGCTCCGCCGCCACCGATCCCTCGAAGGCTGGGCGGGCCGCCCCGCGGGAGGCGCTCAGCGCACAGGCTGCCGCCGAGAGGGCCGAGAGCGCGCCGGGCCTCTCGGCTCCGAGGGTCGAGAGC